>NZ_JBTVYK010000027.1:0-93172 GCF_054788135.1 Streptomyces sp. O3 | reverse complement strand
GTTCGCAGCTTCCGGGTTATCAGTCGCCGTGAGCACGTACCCCCCCCCCCACCCCCGACCCACAACGAACAGAACGCTCAGCGGCGGACGTCGCGCCAGGCGTCGCCGATCGCCTCCGCCACCTCCAGCGCCCCCACCGGCGCACCCCCCGCCCCCGCACCCCCCGCCGCGAACCGCGCCGCCAGCCCGTGCAAGTACGCCGCCACCGACGCCGCGTCCCCCGCCCCGAGCCCCGCCGCCAGCAACGACCCCGCGAGCCCCGACAGCACGTCCCCGCTCCCCGCCGTAGCGAGCCACGGCGTCCCCGTCGGGTTCACCCGAACCGAGCAGCGGCGGCCCCCATCAGCCCCCGCCACCAACGTCGTCGCCCCCTTCAGCAGCACCGTCGCCCCATACACCCCCGCCAGCTCCCGCACCGCCCACCACCGCGCCCCCTCGACCTCATCCCGCGCCACCCCCAGCAGCGCCGCCGCCTCCCCCGCATGCGGCGTAAGCACCGTCGGCACCCCACGCGCCCCACGCGCCCCGCGCGCCCGCACCGCCGCCGGGTCGGCGTGCCGCAACCCGTCCGCGTCGATCAGCACCGGCACATCGCTCTCCAGCACGTCCCCGAGCCGCGAGGCGTCGTCCCCCAGCCCCGGCCCGACCACCCAGGCCTGCACCCGCCCCGCCTTGGACGGCGGCCCCGAAGAGACCAGAGCCTCCGGATACCGGGCGAGCACCGCGTCCCCCACCGCCCCCGGCCCCACGAACCGCACGGCCCCGGCCCCGCCCCGCACCGCCCCCGCCACCGCGAGCACCCCCGCGCCGGGGTAGCGCGCCGACCCCGCCGCGATGCCGACGACACCGCGCCGGTACTTGTCGCTCGCCGCACCCGGCTCGGGCAGCAGCGCGGCCACGTCGGCGTACTGCAACGCCTCCGCGTCCGGCGCGCCCGGCAGCGACAGCCCGATGTCGACGAGCCGGACCGCGCCCGCGTACGTCCGCGCCGGATCGACGAGCAGCCCCGGCTTGTACGCCCCGAACGTCACCGTGGCGTCCGCGCGCACCGCGGCCCCCCGCACCTCCCCCGTGTCCGCCTCGACCCCGCTCGGCAGGTCCACGGCGACGACGGTCGCGCGGGACTCCGCAGCGAGCGCGGCCAGCCGCGCCGCGTCGGGCCGCAGCCCGCCCCGCCCGCCGATCCCGACGATCCCGTCGACGACGAGATCAGCCCGCCCCAGCACCTCCCCCGCCACGGCCGCGGCCGCGGAGACCACCCCGCCCCCCGCCGCCCGCAACGCCGCGAGCCCGCCGCCATGCGTACGCTCCGGCGCGAGCAGCACCGCCGTCACCCCAGCGCCGCGCCGCGCCAGCCGCGCGCCCGCGTACAGCGCGTCGCCCCCGTTGTCCCCGCTGCCGACGAGCAGCGCGACCCGCGACCCGTACACCCGCCCCAGCAGCTCCGCGCAGGCGGCGGCGAGCCCGGCCGCCGCGCGCCGCATCAGCGCCCCCTCCGGCAGCCGTGCCATCAGCTCCCGCTCAGCGGCCCTGACCGTCTCCACGCAGTACGCAGTACGCATGAACCAGAGTCTGCCGCACAGTCACCCCGTGTCGAGCGCTGACCACAACAGGCAGCCACCCCGAACCGGCAAACGGCCAGCCACCCCGAACCGGCAGCCAACGCAAACGACGGCCCCTCCGCCCCCTACCCCTCCGCCACCACCACCGCAGAAGCCACCCCCGCGTCATGGCTCAGCGAGACATGCCAGCTCCGCACCCCGAGCTCCGCGGCCCGCCGCGCCACACTCCCCCGCACCCGCAGCCGCGGCTGCCCGCTGTCCTCGACGTAGACCTCCGCGTCGGTCCAGAGCAGCCCCGCGGGCGCGCCCAGCGCCTTGGCCAGCGCCTCCTTCGCGGCGAAGCGCGCGGCGAGCGAGGCGGCGCCGCGCCGCTCACCGCTGGGCAGCAGCAGCTCACGCTCCACGAAAAGCCGGTCCGCGAGCCCCGGCGTGCGGTCCAGGGAGACCCGGAACCGCTCGATCTCCGCGACGTCGATCCCCACCCCGATGATCACGTGCTCTCACTCTCTCCACACAGCCGGTCTCCACACAGCCGGTCCCCCCGCAGCCTACGGCGACCAGCGCCCCCCAGCCCGCACCCGCACCCGCACCCGCACCCACAGCCACACCCACACCCACACCCACACCCACGTGACGTACCCCACCCGCCATACGCGCCGCCGAGCCGACACAATGAAGGGTGATCACTTCGCCGCCCCGCAGTGCCCACCGCCGCGCGGACTCGACGCCGTACGTCGATCTGACCCGCACCGAGTGGAGCGCCCTGCGCGACAAGACTCCGCTGCCGCTCACCGCGAGCGAGGTGGAGCGGCTGCGCGGTCTGGGGGACGTCATCGACCTCGACGAGGTCCGGGACGTCTATCTGCCGCTGTCCCGGCTGCTCAACCTGTACGTCGGCGCGACCGACGGCCTGCGCGGCGCTCTGAACACCTTCCTGGGCGACGCGGGCAACGGCCACGGCACCCAGCACGGCACGCCGTTCGTGATAGGCGTCGCGGGCTCGGTGGCGGTCGGCAAGTCCACGGTCGCCCGCCTGTTGCAGGCGCTGCTGGCCCGCTGGCCCGAGCACCCGCGGGTCGAGCTGGTCACCACGGACGGCTTCCTGCTGCCGATGAAGGAGCTGAAGGCTCGCGGGCTGATGTCCCGGAAGGGCTTCCCCGAGTCGTACGACCGACGGGCCCTGACCCGTTTCGTGGCCGACATCAAGGCGGGCAAGGACGAGGTCACCGCCCCGGTCTACTCGCACCTGATCTACGACATCGTCCCCGGCCAGCGGCTGACCGTGCGCCGCCCGGACATCCTCATCGTGGAGGGCCTGAACGTCCTCCAGCCCGCGCTGCCCGGCAAGGACGGCCGCACCAGGGTCGGTCTGGCCGATTATTTCGACTTCAGCGTGTACGTGGACGCCAAGGCCGACGATATCGAGAACTGGTACCTCAACCGCTTCAAGCAGCTCCGCCAGACGGCGTTCCAGAACCCTGACTCGTACTTCCACCGGCACACCGCGGTCTCGGAGGAGGAGGCGCTCGACTACGCCCGCACGATGTGGCGCACCGTCAACAAGCCGAACCTGATGGAGAACGTCGCGCCGACCCGCGGCCGCGCCACGCTGGTCGTCCGCAAGGGCCCCGACCACAAGGTGCAGCGCCTAAGCCTGCGCAAACTCTGACGCCGCCCCGCCCGGAACAACCAGACAAGACGGCGCCAGCACAACACAGAACAGAACAGAACAGGCTCACCCAAGCGCGGACTTCACCACATCCGCCAGCCGCCCCGCGACCGACTGCGCCTGCTCGATGTCCGCGGCCTCCACCATCACCCGCACCAGCGGCTCGGTCCCGGAGGGCCGCAGCAGCACCCGCCCGGTGGCGCCCAGTTCGCGCTCCGCGTCGGCGACCGCCGCGGCCAGCTCGCCGGAGGTGCCGACGCGGGACTTGTCGACGTCGGGGACGTTGATGAGCACCTGCGGCAGCTTCTCCATCACCGAGGCGAGGTCCGCAAGACGCCGCCCGGTGGACGCGACGCGGGCCGCGAGCATCAGCCCGGTGAGGGTGCCGTCGCCGGTCGTCGCGTGATCGAGGATGATCACGTGTCCTGACTGCTCGCCGCCGAGCGCGTAGCCGCGCTCCTTCATGGACTCCAGGACGTACCGGTCGCCGACGGCGGTCTGGACCAGGCCGACGCCCTCGCGCTCCATGGCGAGCTTGAAGCCCAGGTTCGACATGACGGTGGCGACGACGGTGTTCTCGCGCAGGACGTCCCGCTCGCGCATCGCGAGGGCGAGCACGGCGAGGATCTGGTCGCCGTCGACCTCGGTGCCGGTGTGGTCCACGGCCAGGCAGCGGTCGGCGTCGCCGTCGTGGGCGACGCCGAGGTCGGCGCCGTGCTCGACGACCGCGGCCTTCAGCAGGTCCAGGTGGGTGGAGCCGCAGCCGTCGTTGATGTTGAGGCCGTCCGGCTCGGCGCCGATGGTGACGACCTCGGCCCCGGCGCGCGCGAAGGCCTCGGGCGAGACGCGGGCCGCCGCGCCGTGCGCCTCGTCGAGGACGATCTTCAGGCCGTCGAGACGGTTCGGGAGCACCCCGATGAGGTGCGCGATGTACTGGTCGAAGCCCTCGTCGTACGCGCGGACCCGGCCGACGGCGGCGCCCGTCGGGCGCTGCCAGGGCTCACCGGTGCGGTGCTCCTCGTACAGGGCCTCGATGCGGTCCTCCAGCTCGTCGGCGAGCTTGTGCCCGCCGCGGGCGAAGAACTTGACGCCGTTGTCCGGCATGGCGTTGTGGCTCGCGGAGAGCATCACGCCGAGGTCGGCGCCGAGCGCGCCGGTGAGGTACGCCACCGCGGGGGTCGGCAGCACGCCGACGCGCAGGACGTCCACGCCCGCGCTGGCCAGGCCCGCGACCACCGCGGCCTCCAGGAACTCCCCGGACGCGCGCGGGTCACGGCCGACCACGGCCACCGGCCGATGGCCATCGAAGCTGCCCGCCTCGGCGAGTACATGCGCCGCCGCCACGGAGAGTCCGAGCGCGAGCTCGGCCGTCAGATCCGCGTTGGCGACACCGCGTACACCGTCCGTGCCGAAGAGTCGTCCCACTGATGTCCTCCGAAATAACTCCGAATGGGCGAGGCCGCTGATGTGCGCCTGCCCAGGGTCGCGTAACGCGAACGCCCCGGCGGCACACAGCGTGCCGCCGGGGCGAACGACCGGACCCCCGGTCGGGGGGTCCGGGCAGAGCAGCCAGCGATTAGCGCTTGCTGTACTGCGGAGCCTTACGGGCCTTCTTGAGACCGGCCTTCTTGCGCTCGACCGCGCGGTCGTCACGCTTCAGGTAACCGGCCTTCTTGAGCGGGCCGCGGTTGTTGTCCACGTCGGCCTCGTTCAGCGCGCGGGCGACGCCGAGGCGGAGCGCACCGGCCTGACCGGAGACGCCGCCGCCCGAGATGCGGGCGATGACGTCGTAGCGGCCGTCCAGCTCGAGCACCTTGAAGGGCTCGTTGACTTCCTGCTGGTGGACCTTGTTCGGGAAGTAGTCCTCGAGCGTGCGCCCGTTGACCTTCCACTTGCCGCTGCCCGGAACGATCCGGACGCGGGCGATGGCGTTCTTGCGACGGCCCAGGCCGGCGGCCGGCTGCGGCTCGCCGAACGCGGAGGCCATCGACTCCGAGGTGTACTCGCCCTCGACGGGGGCCTCGGACTCGGTCGTGTACTGCTCGACGTCAGCGATCTCGGTCTCTTCGACCGGCTGCTCAACGGTGGTCTCGGCCACGATTCTCCTCAGATCTTTCTCTACGTCTTAGGGGCTGTGGCCGGAACTACTGCGCGACCTGGGTGATCTCGAACGGCACCGGCTGCTGGGCAGCGTGCGGGTGCTGGTCGCCCGAGTAGATCTTCAGCTTCGAGAGCATCTGACGACCCAGGGTGTTCTTGGGGATCATGCCCTTGATGGCCTTCTCGACGGCCTTCTCGGGGTTCTTGTCGAGCAGCTCGTCGTAGCGCACCGAGCGGAGGCCGCCCGGGTAGCCGGAGTGGCGGTACGCCATCTTCTGGGTCTTCTTGTTGCCGGACAGGTGAACCTTGTCGGCGTTGATGATGATGACGAAGTCGCCCATGTCCATGTGGGGGGCGTAGGTCGGCTTGTGCTTGCCCCGGAGGAGGTTCGCTGCCGTAGTCGCCAGACGGCCCAGGACGATGTCCTGCGCGTCGATGATGTGCCACTGGCGAGTGACATCGCCGGGCTTGGGGCTGTACGTACGCACGGTCGTAGCCTTCGCTTCTTCAGTGAGTGGGTCCTGACAAGGCCACCACGGACGATGTACGACAGCCCTGGCGGACATCGGCGACGCAACCGAGTCCTGCCGCTGGTCATCGGCCCGGTGGGCCGGTGTAAGGGCCCCTCACGTGAGAATGAGAAAGCCAATACACATAACGAAATGGCAGAATACCCGCGCCGACCCGCCAGGGTCAAAACGCGCGCATGCCTCACGGCACTGCCAGCGGACATCCTACCCGCCGTCCGGGGTGCGCCCGCACTCGGCAGGATCTCCCGGACACACGGCCGGCGGACACCGCGTGACCCGTTTCCAGGAAGGTCCGCCCCGCCCCCACCTGCACACAGGGCCACGCGATCCTCACTCCAGGCCGCCGAGCCCCCGTGCGGAGTACCGGCTGCGCCGCCTGATGCCGCACACCCGCAGTGCGGCCGCCCACCCGGCGCCCCTCCGCCGGGCCAGGGCGCGGGAGCCACCCCAGAACACCTGGCGGGCCGGAACTCACTGCGATCAGGCTATGGCCTGTCCCGGACCTCGCAGGTCACCCGATCGTGAGGATTCAAGCGTTCGCAGCTGATCGCTCGCCGATCGAAACCGGAGCGTCGATAGCTGACCCGATCTGGCCCTGTCGAGATCGGACGGCGGGAGACCGCTGTAGCGAACCTTCTCGGGACCCGCGAAGTACGAGGCTTTGGTTCGCAGGTGTCACGTCGCCCCCGCGCAACACGCCCCCGTGCCCCGGAGACAACACCTAGGATGCGGTCCATGAGTCTTGGGCGAGGGGGGCCACAGTGGGGCCCGGGGGACCGCGGGGAGCCCCGACCCCCGGCCGCGGCCGGCATGGCGGACAGCGGAACGGGCTCCCCGGCGGCCCGACCCCCGACTGGGCCGCGCTCGCCGAGGCGTCCGAGGCGCGCGCCCGGCGCCGCAAGCTGCTGATCATCAGCTGCGGCACCCTGGCTACCGCAGCGGTGGCTTCCATCGTCGCCGCCGCCGTCGTATCGGCGAACAGCGGTGCCGACGCGACGGGCAAGCCCAGGGGCAGCCTGCCCACATCCGAGGCGCTGCCGAGCAGCACCACCTCCGCCGCCCCGTCCTTCGCGGAGACCAAGCCCCCGCCTCCGCCGGACCCGAAGGAGTTCATCTCCAGCGCCGACAAGGACAAGGCCCCGCTCAGCGCGGACGCGCTCTTCCCCGGCACCGAGTACGCCAAGGGCAGCACCGTCTACAAGAAGGGCCGCACCAGCACCGCGAAGGGCTGCGCTGACGCCACCCAGGGCCCGCTCGGCTCCGTGCTCACCGAGAACGAGTGCGAGAAGCTCTTCCGCGCCAGCTACACCAGCGACGGCCTCGCGGTCACGGTCGGCATCGCCGTCTTCGCCACCGAGAGGCAGGCCACCCAGGCCAAGGAGCAGTCAGACAAGGGATACATCTCCGTGCTGTCCGGCTCCGGAGTCCCGGCCTTCTGCCAGACCTCGGTCTGCCGTACGACCACCAACTCCTACGGCCGCTACGCCTACTTCACCATCACCGGCTTCACCAGCGGCAAGAACGTGACCACGTCCGACGAGAAGGCCTACGCCGTCGGTGACGACCTGGCATCGTTCGCCTTCCAGCAGATCCACCACCGCGGTGAGGCGCAGGCCCGTGCGGCAGTCAACGGATGAGGTGAACTCCCGCCTGGCCCTTCCCCGCGCCCGGTGGGTCCATCCAGGCGCATGCCACCGACCACGTCGTCAGTCACTTCCGGACAGCGTGTTCACGTAGCCCGTACCCACGGTCGCGAACTCGGCCGCGGCCTTCGCCGCATCGTCCGGGGAGACAACCTCGCCGGACCTGAAGTACATCCAGTCGACCTTCATCTCCCAGGAACGCCGCCCCTTGAACGGAAGGTCGATGAACCAGTTGCTGAAGTTGACGCTCATCGGCTCCCTCGGGACGTACGCGCTTCCACTGGTGAACACCGCTTCGCCGTCCACGGAGTAGGTGACCTTGTCGGAGGCCACGGTCACGGCCAGCGTGTGCCAGCCACCCAACTTCACCTGGTGGGACTCGGTGGCCCGGGCACCGAGGTCGTTCAGGTCGCTGCTGCGCCAGCTGGTGGTGTCGAGGAGCGGGCCGTAGCGGCCCCAGCCACCGTTCGGCAGGTACTCGAAGTCGAGTTCGCTGTATCTCTGGGACTTGTGGTCCGGTGAGACGCCGAAGAAGGACTGCGAGACATGATCACCGTCCTTGCCGCTCACCGGCTCGTCGCTGAAGTACACGCGGGCGACGAGGGTGCCCTCACCAAAGACCGGCCGTGCGGTACGGAACTCGGACTGCACCGTGCCCTCCGCGCTGCCGTCCGTGCCGGCTTCCAGGCGCAGCGCCTGTCCACCGCCCTCGCCGGCTGGGAACGTGACCCCCTTCGGCGACCAGCTGTCCTCGACGCCCGGGCCACCCTCGCCGCCACGCACCACCCAGCCGTTGGAGGAGATCGCCGGGTCCTTGGGACCCACGTAGGCGAAGTCATCGAAGAGGACCCCCGCGGGCGGCGGCCTCACCGCGTCGACGCCAGGCTGGGGGTCGGCGCTCCGGCCGGCACGAATGGCCTCACCGCCAGGCCCCACGCCCCACACCTGGGCACCGTCGAGATAGGCCGTGACCCGCTCGGACTCCTGGTACGTCGTGCTGTGCGCGTCGAATGAGTAGTCGTCCGACTGTTTCAGCTTCTTGTGATCGACGCGGTACAGCTGAAGGCCGATCGCTTGGGTCGTCCCGCTGGGCTTCAAGGAACCGGCCGCGCCGGTGAAGCCGACCTCCAGATAGTGGTCGGCCTTGGGAGCGTTCTTCCTCGCAGCGACGGTGCGCAGGGTGACGCTGGAGCAGTCGAGGGACGTCTGCGTGCAGTTGGCCGCGAAATCGGCACCGTCATCAGCGGTGTAGTGATACCGGAGGGTGACGCTTGTGAGGTCCACAGCCTTGCCGGACGTGTTGATGACTTCCAGCCAGGGTTTGGCGACGTCCGTCATTGCCGGGCTTCCGGTGCGGTAACGGACAGTGAGCGCCTCGGACCGCTTCCCCTCACCCGCTGACCACCACCGGTAGGCCACGACCCCGGCGGCAGCGAGCAAGGCCACCGCAAGGGCAAAGACAAGGAAGTTACGCCCCCGGCGAGGCGCACTACGGCGACGGGTCACAACATGCCTCAGATTTTAGTGCTGGTTATCGAACGCACACCTTAGACGCACTCTCCCAAGAGACCCTCCGCAACGCCCCCCGCTCAGCAGTGACCTTATTCACGTCATAGCCGTACAACCCTAGTCGCGATTGTCCGACTTCAGGCATTCGGGGTGCGGTAGCGGGCAGCTGCGAAGTCCGAAATCTCCCTACTGACGCGATCCGTAGGGATCTGGCAGCCCGGTCAAGCTCCCTGCTATCGGACATACTTACGGTATATTCACGTGGGGTCTTCGTGCCTCCCCGTGAGGAGGGGGCGTCTTCAAGCAGTTGAAGCAGGGGGGAACGTCTTGTCCGTCATCATCCCGGAGCATGAGGATGCTGAGTCCCAGCCCTCGACGCGCCGCCGTCGTCACCGAAGAGGCCGTGGAGCATACGGACACACCTTTTCGGCCCAGACCGCAATGACGTACGAGACTGCCGTCCTGGTTCCGGCGAGGAACGAGGAGGTCGGGATCCTCACCTCGCTGGAGTCACTGTCCCGGCAGTCCCGTCGACCCGACTTGATCGTCGTAGTGGTCAACAACTCCACCGACCTTACCGAGGACTACGCGCTCCAGTTCGCCGAGGACGAGCGCACACCCCCGACCGTCGTCCTGAACTTCCCGGACAACCCCCACAAGAAGGCCGGAGCCCTCAACTACGGCCTGGACTGGCTGAGGAACACCGTCGGCGGCCGACTCAACGGCCGTGTGGGCAGCGTCCTCGTCATGGACGCGGACACGGAACTGCACTCCCGGTTCATCGAGCGTGCCCGCAACGTCCTCTCGTTCGACCCTGAGATCGGTGGGGTCAGCGCGGCGTGCCTCGGCCGCACCGGCCTGTGGCGCAACCCCTGGCAGAGGTTTCTGCTCGGCATGCAGATCATCGAGTACGGCCGGGCGGCCAACTCTCGGTATCGCAGTGACATCCACACCATGTCGGGCGCCGGCTCCTGCTACCGCGCCGAGGCCCTGCAGGGCTTGATCGACTGGCGGGGCGAGGTGTTCTGGGAGGACCACCGCAACCTCGTCGAGGACTACGAGACCACGCTGGCGCTCAAGGAGTCCGGCTGGAAGGTCACGGCCAACCAGCTGTGCATCGCGTACACCGACCTCATGCCCACCTTGCGTGAGCTGGTCCAGCAGCGCGAGCGGTGGAGCCGGGGGACGGTGGACGCGCTGCGCCGCCGCGGCTGGACCAAATTCACCTGGCACTCCATCATCACGATGATCCTGGGACTCTTCGGCTTCTCGTACATCTTCATCTGGGGTGCCCGCCATCTGATAGCCGCCGCGCAGTACAGCCTGTCCACCCACCCGGTGCTGTGGGCCCTGCTCGCGTTCTGGATCATCTATCCCGCGCTACGAGTACGGAACCTGGGCTGGAAGGCGATGCTCGTCGAGGCCCTGCTCGTTCCCGAGCTCGTCTACACCGTCGTACGGGCGTACTGGCTCGTCTCGTCCATTCTGAAGTCCTATGTGACTCGCGTTTCCGCCTGGAAGTAGTCGCAAGACAGGCGCAGGAGATAGATGAACACCCTCAAGGGCCTTGGAGCCTGCGCGGTTCTCGCGGGCATCGCCTATACCGTCTCGAAAGTGACCCAGGTCGAATTCGTCCTCCTCGGGTTCACCGTCCTCGCCGTCACACTCACCGTGCTGGGTTGGATGCTCTCCATCAAGCGACGCCGCCATGACCGCCGAGTGGCCCGCAGCCGCAGGCGGGCGCGCCGCCGCTGACGGCGCGTCAGGAACGTCCGCCAGGCTGGGGCGCCTCACGGATTCCGTGAGGCGCCCCAGCCTGGCGGACTCTGACGGCGGCACTTCCGGTTCACGCGTAGTACGCCATCGCCTCTTGCACCGTCAGCACCTCGATGTCCCGCTTGTCGATCTCTCGTACCAGACGGTCGAGGCCCTCCGTGCTCAGTTCCGTGTTCGCCGCCGGAACACCCTCGACGATCCGGTGCAGGCACAGGATAAGCCAGTCACCACTGCCCGCGCACCGGTCCAGTGCGCCGCCCTTCCCGATCACATCGGCGAGCGTCTCACCGCCGATCTTCGCGCCGTCGTTGATCCCGGTCAACGCTTTGAGCCGGTACGGCATCGCCGGAGCGAAACTCTCGGTCGTCTCGGAGATGATGGAACGCGCGGTGGTGAAGTGCCGGGCAGCGAGCAGGTCGACGGGCACCCCATCGCGAGTCTTACCGAAGGCCCCGTGCGGATAGGCGAAGTGCTCGCTGGTGAAACCGCCTGCCACCAGCCATTCCCGTAGCTTCCGGAAGTCGTCGTCGACCTGCTTCGCGGTGAGCTTCGGATAGCTCGTGTCATGTGCCTTGAGCGCGTACGCGTGTCCGGCCATCTCCCAGCCGGACGAGTCCTGCAGGGACCGCATCTGCCCGATGCCCGTGAAAGGTTCGGTGCCTATCGCGTCGGCGATGTTGTAGAGCGTGCCCGGCATCCCGTACCGGTCCATGACTGGTCGGGCGAGGTCGTGCACCGACCGGTGCGAGTCGTCAAAGGTGATCGAGACGACGCCTTGTGGGAAGACATCCGTGGTGTCCGGCACCACCTCGACGGCCTGGAGGTGGTAGGTGACAGGTCCCTTCTCGTCGTCGTACACCGCGAACGACATATCGGTGAAGTCGGACTGGACCGACGGCTCGCCGCGCGACGAAAGCTTGAAGCGGCCGGAGGCGCCGGTGACGTCTGCCCACTGCAGGTGGACCGTCACCCACTCACCGGACTGTACGTAGTTGGTGCCCTTGACCGCGTGATGGTGGAAGGTCCAGCTGAAATGGTCCTCCAGGTCTCCACGGCCCAGGTAGAACTCCATGCGCGCCAGATGAGCCACGTCCTCCACCCGGAAGACGAGCCGGAGCATCTTGCCCTTCAGGCCCATGCGCTTCATGCCGGTGTGGCGTACGAAGGACTGGACGCCGTTGCCGCGTGTGGTGACCCGGAACGAGCGGTCGCCCCGGGTGAAGACCTCGGTGTCGAAGGGAGTGGAAGAGGCGGTACCGTCGCCGCCGGACTCCCACTTGTGCCCCTGCTGGAACTGCTCGCTCCAAGTCGCCCGCCGATACCTCGGGCGGCGTCCCGTCGGCGCGTACGTCGGCGCGGCCAGGTCCTTGAACTGATTGCCCACATCCAGGTCGACGGCACCTGTGCTGCTCTTGGTCGACGTGGGCAGCAGGAGATCCCTGCCCGCCACGCCCGCGGCGGCCCCGCCCACCGTCAGCAGACTGCCCACTCCCACCAGGCCGAGGGCGGAACGACGACTGACATTCGCCGTGGAGTCCCGTCCGGCCGACGTCGATGCCGAGCGCTTCCTGGCCCTGCTCAAAGTTGCTCCTCCGTCACAGCCGATCCGACCACGGCGGCACCACCGGACAGCCCTCCATGGACGGCCGACGCGAGAAGAGGGGATGTCAAGACAGGTGTCACAGCGACCCGACAGCCCCACTGACTCCAAGGCGCCGCATCAAGACAGGTGACCGGTGCAAGGTCCGGCGTACGCCGCATGCGAGGCGTTGTCGAACGGCAGTCTAACCGAGTGTGCCCCTTCCTCATATGCCCCGGCCCTCGTCAAACGCCTCCTGAACCAACATGCACTCAGCAGCAGCCAAGCCCCGGCAGCGTCCTCTTGTTGCGCGCCTCCAGGTTGCGCGCCGCGAGGCGGTCGTCCGCGGGATAGCCGACCTCCTCCAGGGTCAGCCCGTGCGGCCGCACCACATGCACCGCGGAGTCCCGCACGCCCGCCGCCAGCACCTTCGCGGGCCAGTCCACCGGCCGGTGCCCGTCGCCCACGAACAGCATCGCGCCGACCAGCGAGCGCACCATGTTGTGGCAGAAGGCGTCCGCCCGCACGGTCGCCGTGATGATCCCGTCCGCGCCGCGCTCCCAACTCAGCCGCTGGAGCGTACGGATGGTGGTCGCGCCCTCGCGCTTCTTGCAGTACGCCGCGAAGTCATGCTCCCCGAGCAGCTTCCCGGACGCCGCGTTCATCGCGTCGACGTCCAACTCCCAGTCGTGCCAGAGCACATGACCGCGCAGCAGCGGATCGACCCCGCCGGGGTGGTCGGTGACCCGATAGGCGTACCGCCGCCAGACCGCCGAGAACCGCGCGTTGAACCCGCTCGGGGCCTCGCTCAGCCGCCAGACCCGTACGTCGTGCGGCAGCCGCCCGGCCAGCCGCCGCAGCAGCTTGCCTTGGTGCTCGGCCCACAGCTCGGCGGGCAGATCGACATGCGCCACCTGCCCGCGGGCGTGCACCCCGCTGTCCGTACGCCCGGCGACCGTCAGTTCGTACGTCTCGCGGGACCGCGTCACCGTGCGCAGCGCGTCCTCGATCTCCTGCTGCACGGTGCGCTGCCCCTGGCGCTGCTTGGCCCAGCCGGAGAAGTCCCGGCCGTCGTATGAAAGGTCCAACCGCACCCGTACGAAACCGGGCTCCACTTCGTCACTCACCCGTAGATCCTCTCAAAACGAAACGGGCCCGCACCCCCGAAGGGATGCGGGCCCGCCCGACGAACCGCGAGACGCGGCCGGAGAACGCCGCTCAGGCGTCCTTGGCCTCGTCCTTGGCCTCGGCCTCAGCCTCGGGCTTGGCGTCCTCGACGGCCTCGTCCTTCTTGAGGTCCGCGATCGCCTCGTCACCAGCGGCGTCCTTGGCGGAACGCTTGGTGGCGGCCTCGGCCTCGCCGACAGCGGTCTGCTGCACGGTCAGCGCCTCGACCAGCTCGATGACAGCCATGGGAGCGTTGTCGCCACGACGGTTACCGATCTTGGTGATACGGGTGTAGCCACCCGGACGGTTCTCGTACCGCGGGCCGATCTCCGTGAAGAGCGTGTGCACGACGCTCTTGTCGGTGATGGTCTGCAGCACCTGGCGACGGTTGTGGATGTCGCCCTTCTTCGCCTTGGTGATCAGGCGCTCCGCGACCGGGCGCAGACGGCGCGCCTTGGCCTCGGTGGTGGTGATGCGGCCGTTCTCGAACAGCGACCTGGCGAGGTTCGCCAGCATGTGCCGCTCGTGCGCGGCGCTGCCGCCCAGACGAGCACCCTTGGCGGGCTTCGGCATGGTCTTTCTCCTTCTTTGCTGCACCGGCCGTGTGAGGTACCGGTGTCAGTTCCCCTGAGGCGGTTGCCTCAGGAAAGATTTCAGTACTGCTCGGTCTCGACGAAGCCCGCGTCCGCGTCGTCATCCGCGCCGAAAGCATCCGCCGCGGCGGTCGGGTCGAAGCCGGGCGGGCTGTCCTTGAGGGCCAGACCCATGCCGTTGAGCTTCATCTTGACCTCGTCGATCGACTTCGCACCGAAGTTGCGAATGTCGAGCAGGTCCGCCTCGGAGCGCGCCACGAGCTCACCCACGGAGTGGATGCCCTCACGCTTGAGGCAGTTGTACGAGCGGACCGTGAGCTCCAGCTCCTCGATCGGCAGCGCCAGGTCAGCGGCCAGGGCGGCGTCCGTCGGGGACGGGCCCATGTCGATGCCCTCGGCGTCGATGTTGAGCTCGCGGGCCAGACCGAACAGCTCGACCAGGGTCTTACCGGCCGACGCCATGGCGTCACGCGGACGCATGGCCTGCTTGGTCTCGACGTCGACGATCAGCTTGTCGAAGTCGGTGCGCTGCTCGACACGGGTCGCCTCGACCTTGTAGGTGACCTTGAGTACCGGCGAGTAGATGGAGTCGACCGGGATACGGCCGATCTCCTGGCCCACCTGCTTGTTCTGGACGGCGGAGACATAGCCGCGACCGCGCTCGACGGTCAGCTCCATCTCCAGCTTGCCCTTGCCGTTGAGCGTGGCGAGGACCAGGTCGGGGTTGTGCACCTCGACACCGGCCGGGGGCGCGATGTCGGCGGCGGTGACCAGACCCGGACCCTGCTTGCGCAGGTACATCACGACCGGCTCGTCGTGCTCCGAGGAGACGACCAGCTGCTTGATGTTGAGGATCAGGTCGGTGACGTCCTCCTTGACGCCCGGCACGGTGGTGAACTCGTGCAGAACGCCGTCGATGCGGATGGACGTGACCGCCGCACCCGGAATCGAGGAGAGGAGCGTACGGCGCAGGGAGTTGCCGAGGGTGTAACCGAAGCCCGGCTCCAGCGGCTCGATCACGAACCGGGACCGGAACTCGTCGACGACCTCTTCGGTCAACGACGGACGCTGAGCGATCAGCATGCGTGGATTCCTTCATTCAGGGGCACCCGCTATTTGATGCCCGAGGGGTACTACACAAGGGTACGGGCGATACGACCCAAAGGAGCCGTACCGCCCGGAACCTCAGACCAACCGAAGCGCGTCAGACGCGGCGGCGCTTCGGCGGACGGCAGCCGTTGTGCGGCGTCGGGGTGACGTCCTGGATCGAGCCGACCTCAAGGCCGGTGGCCTGGAGCGAGCGGATCGCGGTCTCACGGCCGGAGCCGGGACCCTTGACGAAGACGTCGACCTTGCGCATGCCGTGCTCCTGCGCGCGACGCGCGGCCGACTCGGCGGCCATCTGCGCGGCGAACGGGGTCGACTTACGCGAGCCCTTGAAGCCCACGTGACCCGCGGAGGCCCACGAGATCACGTTGCCGGTCGGGTCCGTGATGGACACGATCGTGTTGTTGAACGTGCTCTTGATGTGCGCGTGGCCGTGAGCGACGTTCTTCTTTTCCTTGCGGCGCACCTTCTTGGTAGCGCCCTGACGACCCTTGGGGGGCATCTGTTACTCCTACAGGGAGGTGGTCGGTCCTACAGCGAAGACCGTGGACAGTCGTCCGCTGAGGACTACTTCTTGCCCGGCTTCTTCTTACCGGCGATGGCGCGACGCGGGCCCTTACGGGTGCGAGCGTTGGTGCTGGTGCGCTGACCGTGGACGGGCAGGCCACGGCGGTGACGCAGACCCTGGTAGCAGCCGATCTCGACCTTGCGGCGGATGTCGGCCTGGATCTCGCGACGGAGGTCACCCTCGGTGCGGAGGTTGGCGTCCACGTACTCGCGGATCTTGACCAGGTCCTCTTCGGCCAGGTCGCGGACGCGGGTGTTGGGGTTCACGCCGGTCTCGGCGAGAGTCCGCTGGGACTGAGTCCGGCCGATGCCGAACACGTAGGTGAGGGCGACCTCGACGCGCTTGTCACGCGGGATGTCGACACCGGAAACGCGTGCCATTCAATGGCTCCAGTTGATTCTCGGAGGTCTTCCGCAGCACCGCTCCCAACCGCCGACCGCTTCCTCGGATTCCTCGAAAGCAGTGGTACGGACTGGGTCCCCGGCCTCCGAGCCGGGGGTGTCGCCCTCCATCACAGAGAGGGACGGGTCCTGCGTATGTACATTTCGCTTACGTCGCGCGAAGTTCTGCGGATGCAGTGATGGGGAGGTGCGTCAGCCCTGGCGCTGCTTGTGGCGCGGGTTGTCGCAGATCACCATGACCCGGCCGTGACGGCGGATCACCCTGCACTTGTCGCAGATCTTCTTGACGCTCGGCTTGACCTTCATTGGGTGAGGTTCTCCGGGTCAGTGCCACCACCCCGCGGACGCGGGGCACAGGCAAGATCTACTTGTAGCGGTAGACGATCCGGCCACGGGTCAGGTCGTACGGAGACAGCTCCACCACGACCCGGTCGTCAGGGAGGATGCGGATGTAGTGCATACGCATCTTGCCGCTGATGTGTGCCAGGACCTGGTGGCCGTTCTGGAGCTCGACCTTGAACATGGCGTTCGGCAGAGACTCGACGACAGTGCCCTCGATCTCGATGGCACCTTGCTTCTTGGCCACGCTTCGCCCTTCAAATCGACTACCTTGATCGACTTCGTTCGCACCTGCGCAAATACACGCAGGCATGCGAATACACGAGAGCCGACGAGTCAGTCTACGTCAGCGACCCCCGGAAAGACGAATCGGGGAAGGATGCCCCAGACCCAAGATCGTTAACCGGGCTGAGGCCGCGCACCCTCAGGGTTCAGCCAAGCGGGTCGGGCGCGGTCGTGATCCCGTACTCCGCCAGCTTCGCCTTGCCGCCGTCGGGCGCGGTCAGCACCAGCGGGCCCTGCTCGGTCAGCGCGATCGAGTGCTCCCAGTGCGAGGACCAGGACCCGTCCGTGGTCTCCACGGTCCACTCGTCTTCCAGCACCTCGGTGCGCGCGGTGCCGAGGCTCACCATCGGCTCGATGGCCAGGCACATGCCGGGCACCAGCTTGGGACCGCGGCCGCGGCGGCGCTCGACGTAGTTCAGGACGTGCGGTTCCATGTGCATCTGGCTGCCGATGCCGTGGCCGCCGTAGTCCTGGATGATGCCGTACTTGCCGGAGGCCGGGCGGGGCTGGCGGCGGATGTAGGACTCGACGGCCTTGGAGATGTCGACGAGGCGGTTGCCCTGCCTCATGGCCGCGAGCCCGGCCCACATCGACTCCTCGGTGACCCGTGACAGCTCCACCAGCTCGGGCGCGTGCCCGGAACCGACGAACGCGGTGTACGCCGCGTCACCGTGCCAGCCGTCGATGATCGCTCCCGCGTCGATCGAGATGATGTCGCCGTCCTTGAGGACGGTCTCCTGGTCCGGGATGCCGTGCACCACGACCTGGTTCACGGACGTGCAGATCGTGGCGGGGAAGCCGCCGTACCCGAGGAAGTTCGACTTCGCGTCGTGCTCGGCCAGCACCTTGCGCGCCACGTCGTCCAGGTCCTTGGTGGTGGCGCCGGGTACGGCCGCCGCGCGGGTGGCCTGGTGGATGGCGGCGACGACCAGTCCCGCCGCGCGCATCTTGGCGATCTGCTCGGGAGTCTTGATCTCCACCATGTCCTGCGTACCTTCCGGGGTCACGATCACTGCCGCGCCGCTGCGACGCCGCCCTGCCTGCTGCTCTGCTCTGCGTGCTGCTCTGCGTGCTGCTCTGCGTGCTGCTCTGTCCGCTGCTCGCTGCTCGCTGCTCGCCTGTTCAACACTACGGCCGCGGTGACTGTTCGGTCACCGCGGCCGTGTGGGACGTACGAGTGCGCCGCTCAGCCCGCGTCGGACTGCTGCTTCAGCGCCGCCATCGCCCGCTCGGTGACGTCGGCGACCTCGCCGAGCGCGGAGATGGTGACCACCAGGCCCTGGGACCGGTAGTGGTCGATGATCGGCTCGGTCTGGTCGTGGTAGACGTCCAGCCGCCTGCGCACCGTCTGCTCGCTGTCGTCATCGCGCTGGAACAGCTCGCCGCCGCAGACGTCGCAGACGCCCTCGACCTTCGGCGGGCTGTACGTCACGTGGTAGACGTGCGCGTTGTCCTGGTGGCAGACGCGTCGCCCGGCGATGCGCTTGACGATCTCGTCCTCGGGCACCTCCAGGTCCAGCACCGCGTCGAGCTGCTGCCCGGCGGCCTTGAGGATCTGGTCGAGGGCCTCGGCCTGCGCAACGTTCCGCGGGAACCCGTCGAGCAGGAAGCCGCCCGCGGCGTCCGGCTGCTCCATCCGGTCCTTGGCCATGTCGATGGTGACCTCGTCCGGCATCAGCTCACCGGAGTCGATGATCGCCTTGGCCCGCTTGCCGAGCTCGGTGCCCTGGCTGATGTTGGCACGGAAGAGGTCGCCCGTGGAGATGTGCGGGATCGCGAGGTCCCTGGCGAGGAACGCGGCCTGCGTTCCCTTGCCCGCACCGGGCGGTCCGACGAGGACGATACGCATCAGCGGAGGAACCCTTCGTAATTGCGCTGCTGGAGCTGGCTCTCGATCTGCTTCACGGTCTCCAGACCCACACCCACGATGATCAGGATGCTCGTCCCGCCGAACGGGAAGTTCTGGTTCGCGCCGAAGCCCGCCAACGCCATTGTCGGCACAAGAGCGATCAGGCCCAGGTACAGCGACCCCGGCCAGGTGATCCGGTTGAGCACGTAGCTCAGGTACTCGGCCGTCGGACGACCGGCCCGGATGCCCGGAATGAAGCCACCATACTTCTTCATGTTGTCGGCGACTTCCTCGGGGTTGAACGAGATCGCCACATAGAAGAAGGCGAAGAACACGATCAACAGGAAGTACAGGATCAGGTGCGGCGTCGCCGCGCTGTCGGCCAGGTTGTTCGACACCCACTGCGCCCAGCCGGCCGTCGAGCCGGAGAACTGCACGATCAGCGCCGGGATGTAGAGCAGCGACGAGGCGAAGATGACCGGGATGATGCCCGCCTGATTGACCTTCAGCGGGATGTACGTGGACGTGCCGCCGTACGACCTGCGGCCGATCATGCGCTTCGCGTACTGGACCGGGATACGGCGCTGGGCCTGCTCGACGAAGACCACCAGGCCGACCATGAAGAGGCCCACCAGGATCACGATGCCGAACTCGATCCAGCCGTTCGCCAGGTCACCCTGCTGCTTGATGGCCCACAGCGCGCTCGGGAAGCCGGCGGCGATCGAGATGAACATCAGGATCGACATGCCGTTGCCGATGCCGCGGTCGGTGATGAGCTCACCGAGCCACATGACGGTGGCCGTACCGGCGGTCATCGTGATGACCATGGTGACGGTCACGAAGATCGACTGGTCCGGGACGATCTGGCTGGCCTGCGGGCAGCCGGGGAACAGCGCGCCGCTGCGGGCGGTGGCCACCAGACCGGTGCCCTGCAGCAGTGCGAGGGCGACCGTCAGATAGCGGGTGTACTGGGTGATCTTCGCCTGGCCCGACTGACCCTCCTTCTTGAGGGCCTCCAGGCGCGGGATCACCACCGTCAGCAGCTGCAGAATGATGCTCGCCGTGATGTACGGCATGATGCCCAGCGCGAAGATGGTGACCTGCAGCAGCGCGCCACCGCTGAACATCTGCATCAGGCCCATCAGACCGCCGGTTCCGGCCTGGTCCAGACACGCCTGAACATTCGTGTAACTCACACCGGGCAACGGGATGTGCGCCCCGAAGCGGTAGACCACGATGATGCCGAGTGTGAAGAGCAGCTTCTTGCGCAGGTCGGGCGTCTTGAACGCCCGGGCGAACGCGGTGAGCACGGTGCCTCCTGCGACCCCCGCGCTACCGCGTCAGAGGTGACGGTCTTGAGGATCGAGTATGTGGATTACAGCAACAACGCACGCCACCTTACCGGCGCGTGCGGTCCCCCGGAACGACCAACCGGGGATGCCCTATTTGTGAGGGCATCCCCGGTGGGATCGTTCAGGTCACCGTGCTCAGACGAGCTCGGTGACGGTGCCGCCGGCGGCGGCGATCTTCTCCTTGGCGGAGCCGGAGACGGCGTCGACCGTCACCTGCAGCGCCACCGAGATCTCGCCCTGACCGAGGACCTTGACCAGGCTGTTCTTGCGAACGGCGCCCTTGGCGACCAGATCGGCCACCGTGACCTCGCCACCCTGCGGGTAGAGCGCGGCCAGCTTGTCGAGGTTCACGACCTGGTACTCGGTCTTGAACGGGTTCTTGAAGCCCTTGAGCTTCGGGAGACGCATGTGGAGGGGCATCTGCCCGCCCTCGAAGCGCTCCGGAACCTGGTAACGGGCCTTGGTGCCCTTGGTACCACGACCAGCGGTCTTACCCTTGGACGCCTCACCACGACCGACACGGGTCTTGGCGGTCTTGGCGCCCGGGGCAGGACGGAGGTTGTGGACCTTCAGCGGGTTCTGCTCCGCCATGTCAGTCGACCTCCTCGACCTTGATGAGGTGACGCACGGAGTGGACCATGCCGACGACCTCGGGACGAGCCTCCCGGACGACGCTGTCGTTCAGCTTCTTCAAGCCGAGCGAGCGGAGCGTGTCGCGGTGGTTCTGCTTGCTGCCGATGTACGACTTCGTCTGCGTGATCTTGAGGCGGGTCATTACGCACCCGCCCCGGCACGCGCACGGAGCAGAGCCGCGGGAGCGACGTCCTCGAGCGGCAGACCGCGGCGGGCCGCGATCTCCTCGGGACGCTGCAGGCCCTTGAGGGCCTCCACGGTCGCGTGCACGATGTTGATCGCGTTGTCCGAGCCGAGGGACTTCGACAGCACGTCGTGAATACCGGCGCACTCGAGCACGGCGCGCACCGGGCCACCGGCGATCACACCGGTACCGGGGGAAGCCGGCTTGAGCAGGACGACGCCCGCGGCCTTCTCGCCCTGGATCGGGTGCGGGATGGTGCCCTGGATACGGGGGACCTTGAAGAAGTGCTTCTTGGCCTCCTCCACACCCTTGGCGATGGCGGCCGGCACCTCCTTGGCCTTGCCGTAACCGACACCCACGGTGCCGTCACCGTCGCCCACCACGACCAGCGCGGTGAAGCTGAAGCGACGACCACCCTTCACAACCTTGGCGACGCGGTTGATCGCGACAACGCGCTCAACGTACGCGGTCTTCTCGGCGGCGGCAGCGCCACCGTCGCGACCCTTCCGGTCCCGCCGCTCGCCGCCACCGGCACCGCTGCCGCGGCGCTGGGGTCCAGCCATTGGATTTACCTCTCTCTGTTCCGCTAGCTACGGACGGGACTCAGAACTTGAGTCCGGCTTCGCGGGCGGCGTCCGCCAGGGCGGCGATGCGCCCGGCGTACTGGTTACCACCACGGTCGAATACGACGGCCTCGATGCCCGCGGCCTTGGCGCGCTCGGCGACCAGGGCGCCGACCTGCTTGGCCTTGGCGGACTTGTCGGCCTCGCCACCGCGGATCGAGCTGTCCAGGGTGGACGCCGACGCGAGGGTGTGACCCTTCACGTCGTCGATGACCTGGGCGACGATGTTGCGGTTCGAGCGCGTCACGACCAGGCGCGGACGCTCGGCCGTACCCGAGATGTGCTTACGGATGCGGATGTGACGACGCTTGATAGCGGCACGCTTGTAAGCGTCGCCCTTAGCAATCTTGACACCGTATGCCATGGCTTACTTACCCGCCTTTCCGACCTTGCGGCGGATGACTTCGCCCTCGTACTTGACGCCCTTGGCCTTGTACGGGTCGGGCTTGCGCAGCTTGCGGATGTTGGCGGCGACCTCGCCGACCTTCTGCTTGTCGATGCCCTCGACAGACAGCTTGGTCGCGGACTCCACGTTGAACTTGATGCCCTCGGGAGCCTCGACCAGGATCGGGTGGCTGTAGCCGAGCGAGAACTCCAGGTTGGAGCCCTTCGCCAGGACGCGGTAACCGACACCGCTGATCTCGAGCTTCTTCACGTACCCCTGGGTCACACCGGTGATCATGTTCGCCACCAGCGTGCGGGACAGGCCGTGCAGGGCCTTGTTCTGACGCTCGTCGTTGGGGCGGGTGACGTTCAGGACGCCGTCCTCACCCTTCTCGACCTCGATCGGAGCGGCGACGGTGTGGGAGAGGGTGCCCTTGGGGCCCTTCACCTGGACCGTACGGCCGTCGATGGTGACGTCCACGCCGGCGGGAACCGTGATGGGGAGCTTGCCAATACGCGACATTAGCTTTTCCTCCGTTCCCGACTACCAGACGTAGGCGAGGACTTCCCCACCTACGCCCTTCTTGCCTGCCTGCTGACCGGTCAGAAGACCGTGCGACGTGGAGATGATCGCCACGCCGAGGCCGCCGAGGACCTTGGGCAGGTTGGTGGACTTCGCGTAAACCCGGAGACCGGGCTTGGAGATCCGCTTGATGCCCGCGATGGAGCGCTCACGGTTCGGGCCGAACTTCAGCTCGAGGACGAGGTTCTTGCCGACCTCGGCGTCCTCGACCTTCCAGCCCGTGATGAAGCCCTCCTGCTGGAGGATCTCCGCGATGTGCGACTTGATCTTGCTGTGCGGCATCGCCACGGTGTCGTGGTACGCCGAGTTCGCGTTACGCAGACGAGTCAGCATGTCCGCGATCGGATCAGTCATGGTCATGAATTGGCCTTCGGCCTCTCTCGCCGGGGTTTCCTGTATGCGCCATCCCTCTCCCCGCTCAGAGGCGGGACGGGTGCGGTGCGGGGACCTACGGCGTAGTAAGTCGGTCAGGGCGGCGGGCGCCCAACCCTCCCAGCCTAAGCCATGGAGGGGCGGGCTCCCGCCGACCGGATACTTACCGAGAGCCTCCGGTAATCCCAACTAGGGGATTACCAGGAGCTCTTGGTCACGCCCGGCAGCTCGCCGCGGTGAGCCATCTCACGAAGGCACACACGGCAGAGGCCGAACTTGCGGTACACGGAGTGCGGACGGCCGCAGCGCTGGCAGCGGGTGTACGCGCGCACACCGAACTTGGGCTTACGAGCAGCCTTGGCAATCAGAGCCTTCTTCGCCATCTCGCTCACGCCTCCTTGAAGGGGAAGCCGAGGTGACGAAGGAGGGCACGGCCCTCGTCGTCGTTGGTCGCCGTGGTGACCACGGTGATGTCCATACCCCGGACGCGGTCGATCTTGTCCTGGTCGATCTCGTGGAACATGACCTGCTCGGTGAGACCGAAGGTGTAGTTGCCACGGCCGTCGAACTGCTTGGGGGACAGACCACGGAAGTCGCGGATGCGCGGGAGCGCGAGCGACAGGGTGCGGTCCAGGAACTCCCACATGCGGTCGCCACGGAGCGTGACGTGGCAGCCGATCGGCTGGCCCTCGCGCAGCTTGAACTGCGCGATGGACTTGCGGGCCTTGGTGACGGCCGGCTTCTGACCGGTGATCGTGGTGAGGTCCTTGATGGCCCCGTCGATCAGCTTGGAGTCGCGGGCGGCGTCGCCCACACCCATGTTGACCACGATCTTCACGAGGCCGGGGATCTGCATGACGTTCTCGTACTTGAACTCGTCACGCAGCTTGCCCGCGATCTCCTCGCGGTACTTCGTCTTCAGACGCGGAGTGGTGGTGGTCGTCATCAGATGTCCTCACCCGTCCGCTTGGCAACGCGGATCTTGTTGCCTTCGTCGTCGAAGCGGTAACCGACGCGAGTGACGACCTTGTTGCCGTCCTTCTCCACGACGAGCTGAACGTTGCTCACGTGGACCGGGGCCTCGGTGGTGACGATGCCGCCGGCCTGCGAAGCGCGGCCCGGCTGGTTCGCCTTCGTGTGCTTCTTGACCCGGTTGACACCCTCGACCAGGACGCGGTCCTCGCGGGGGTAGGCCGCGATGACCTTGCCCTGCTTGCCCTTGTCCTTGCCGGTGATGACCTGTACCAGGTCGCCCTTCTTGATCTTCATGCTTACAGCACCTCCGGCGCGAGCGAGATGATCTTCATGAACTTCTTCTCGCGCAGCTCACGGCCCACGGGGCCGAAGATACGGGTGCCGCGAGGGTCGCCGTCGTTCTTCAGAACAACGGCGGCGTTCTCGTCGAAGCGGATGTACGAGCCGTCCGGACGGCGGCGCTCCTTGACGGTGCGAACGATGACCGCCTTGATGACGTCACCCTTCTTCACGTTGCCGCCGGGGATCGCGTCCTTGACGGTGGCGACGATGACGTCACCGATGCCCGCGTAGCGGCGACCCGAGCCACCGAGAACACGGATGCAAAGGATTTCCTTCGCACCAGTGTTGTCGGCGACCTTGAGTCGCGACTCCTGCTGGATCACGTCTATCTCCTGATCGTCTGCCGGTTCCCGGCAGGGGCTTCACTCTGACGAGCGGGCCCCTGCCGAGCCTGGCGGAACTGTCCTGCGGGATATTTCCCGCAGGAATTACTTGGCCTTCTCGAGGATCTCGACGATGCGCCAGCGCTTGGTGGCGGACAGCGGCCGGGTCTCCATCAGGAGGACGCGGTCGCCGACGCCGGCGGCGTTCTGCTCGTCGTGGGCCTTGAGCTTGTTCGTACGGCGGATGACCTTGCCGTACAGCGCGTGCTTGACGCGGTCCTCGACGGCGACGACGACGGTCTTGTCCATCTTGTCGCTGACGACCAGACCCTCACGGGTCTTGCGGAACCCGCGGGCGGCAGTCTCTTCAGTCACGTTCTTCTCGCTCATCAGGCGCTCTCCACCGTCTCGATGCCCAGCTCGCGCTCACGCATGAGGGTGTAGATCCGCGCGATGTCCTTACGGACGGCCTTGAGCCGGCCGTGGTTCTCGAGCTGACCCGTCGCCGCCTGGAAGCGGAGATTGAACAGCTCTTCCTTGGACTCGCGGAGCTTACCCAGGAGCTCCTCGTTGCCCAGCTCGCGCAGCTCGGACGCCTTGGTACCGGCCGACATCACGCTTCACCTGCCTCGCGCTTGACGATCCGGCACTTCATCGGCAGCTTGTGGGCCGCACGGGTCAGCGCCTCACGGGCGATCTTCTCGTTCGGGTAGGACAGCTCGAACATCACCCGACCGGGCTTGACGTTCGCGACCCACCACTCGGGGGAACCCTTACCGGAACCCATGCGGGTCTCGGCGGGCTTCTTGGTCAGCGGGCGGTCCGGGTAGATGTTGATCCAGACCTTGCCACCACGCTTGATGTGACGCGTCATGGCGATACGAGCCGCCTCGATCTGACGGTTCGTCACGTAAGCCGGGCCCATGGCCTGGATGCCGTACTCGCCGAACGCCACCTCAGTGCCACCCTTGGCCATGCCGTTGCGCTTGGGGTGGTGCTGCTTGCGGTGCTTGACCCTACGCGGGATCAGCATGTCGGTCAGGCCTCCGTTCCAGTGCTCTCAGCCGGAGCGGCAGCGGCGGGGGCCTCGGCCTTGGGGGCCTCGGCTGCCGGCGCGGACTGCTGCTGCGGCTTGCGGCCGCGGCCGCCACGCTCGCCACCACGGCCACCACGGGCCGGGCGGTCCTGACCGCCACCACGGGCCGGGCGGTTGCCCGCACGGGCCGCGGCGTTCTCGGCGCGGACCTCGGCGATGTTCTTGACGTCGCCCTTGTAGATCCAGACCTTCACGCCGATGCGGCCGAAGGTGGTCTTGGCCTCGAAGAAGCCGTAGTCGACGTTCGCGCGGAGCGTGTGCAGGGGCACACGGCCCTCGCGGTAGAACTCCGAGCGGGACATCTCGGCGCCGCCGAGACGACCGCCACACTGGATCTTGATGCCCTTGGCGCCGGCCTTCATCGAGCTCTGCATGCTCTTGCGCATGGCCCGACGGAAGGAGACACGCGAGGACAGCTGCTCGGCGACGGCCTGCGCGACCAGCTGAGCGTCGACCTCGGGGTTCTTGACCTCGAGGATGTTCAGCTGGACCTGCTTGCCGGTGAGCTTCTCGAGGTCGCCGCGGATGCGGTCGGCCTCGGCGCCGCGACGGCCGATGACGATGCCGGGACGCGCGGTGTGGATGTCCACACGCACACGGTCACGGGTGCGCTCGATCTCCACCTTGGAGATGCCCGCGCGCTCCATGCCCTGCGTCATCATCCGACGGATGGCGACGTCTTCCTTGACGTAGTCCTTGTACAGCTTGTCGGCGTACCAACGCGACTTGAAGTCGGTCGTGACACCGAGCCGGAACCCGTGCGGGTTTACCTTCTGGCCCATTACCGGGTTCCTTCCTTGCTGCTGACGACCACGGTGATGTGGCTGGTCCGCTTACGGATCCGGTAGGCACGACCCTGGGCGCGCGGCCGGAACCGCTTCAGGGTCGGGCCCTCGTCCACGTACGCCTCGCTGATGAACAGCGTGGAGGCGTCGGAGTGGTCGTAGTTGTGCGCGGCGTTGGCGATGGCGCTGTCCAGCACCTTGCCGACCGGCACGCTCGCGGCCTGCGGGGCGAAACGCAGGACCGCCTGGGCCTCCGTGGCGTCCATGCCACGGATGAGGTCCACCACGCGGCGGGCCTTCATGGGCGTGACGCGGATGTACCGCGCCTGGGCCCTGGCTTCCATGGTTGTCCCTTCGGTGTTCTTCATAGTCTTCGCACCCGCCTCGTCAGCGACGCTTCGACTTGCGGTCGTCCTTGACGTGGCCGCGGAAGGTGCGGGTCGGCGCAAACTCGCCGAGCTTGTGGCCGACCATCGACTCGGTGACGAACACCGGGATGTGGGTCTTGCCGTTGTGCACCGCGATGGTGTGACCCAGCATGGCCGGGATGATCATCGAGCGCCGGGACCAGGTCTTGATGACGTTCTTGGAACCCGCTTCGTTCTGGACGTCCACCTTCTTGATCAGGTGGTCGTCGACGAAGGGTCCCTTCTTGAGACTGCGCGGCATCTAAACCCGCTCCTAGCGCTTCTTGTTCGTCTTGCGGCGGCGGACGATGTACTTGTTGCTCGCCTTCTTCGGCGAACGCGTACGACCCTCCTTCTGACCCCACGGCGAGACCGGGTGGCGACCACCGGAGGTCTTGCCCTCACCACCACCGTGCGGGTGGTCAACCGGGTTCATCACGACACCGCGAACGGTGGGACGAACGCCCAGCCAGCGCTTACGGCCGGCCTTGCCCCAGTTGATGTTCGACTGCTCGGCGTTGCCGACCTCGCCGATCGTGGCGCGGCAGCGGACGTCGACGAGACGGATCTCGCCGGACGGCATACGAAGGTGGGCCATCGAGCCCTCCTTCGCCAGCAGCTGCACGGAGGCGCCCGCGGAGCGGGCGAACTTGGCGCCACCGCCGGGACGGAGCTCGATCGCGTGGATCGTGGTACCGACCGGGATGTTGCGCAGCGCCAGGTTGTTGCCGGGCTTGATGTCGGCGCCGGGGCCGTTCTCAATCCGGTCGCCCTGGTTCAGGCCGCGCGGGGCGATGATGTAGCGCTTCTCGCCGTCTGCGTAGTGCAGCAGCGCGATGCGCGCGGTGCGGTTGGGGTCGTACTCGATGTGCGCGACCTTCGCCGGCACGCCGTCCTTGTCGTGACGACGGAAGTCGATCACGCGGTAGGCGCGCTTGTGTCCGCCACCCTGGTGGCGAACGGTGATCCGACCGGCGTTGTTACGGCCGCCCTTGCTGTGCAGCGGGCGAACCAGCGACTTCTCCGGCGTGGACCGCGTTACCTCGACGAAGTCGGCGACGGAGGAGCCACGGCGGCCCGGCGTCGTCGGCTTGTACTTGCGGATTCCCATTTCTCAGTCCTCGTCCGATATTCGGACCAGGGCGCTCCGTTAGGAGGCCTGGCCGAAGATGTCGATACGGTCGCCCTCAGCGAGGGTCACGATGGCGCGCTTGGTGTCCGCGCGCTTGCCGAAACCGGTGCGGGTGCGCTTGCGCTTGCCCTGCCGGTTGATCGTGTTGACCCCGGTGACCTTGACCGAGAAGACCGCCTCGACGGCCTGCTTGATCTGGGTCTTGTTGGCGCGCGGGTCGACGATGAACGTGTACTTGTTCTCGTCCAGGAGCGCGTAGCTCTTCTCCGAGACCACCGGCTTGACGAGCACGTCGCGGTGGTCGGTGTAGACCTTGCTCGGCTCGGCCGGCGACTGCGGGCCGGGGCCCTCGACGGCACGGCGCTTGGCCTTGGCGGCCCGCGCGGCCTTCGCGGCCTTGGCTTCCTTAGAGGCGATGCTCTGGTGGAACGTGGCCATCAGGCGACACTCCCTTCGGTCTCAGCGGCCTTGGGGCCCGCGACGAAGGAGTCGAAGGCGGCCTTGGTGAAGACCACGTCGTCCGAAACGAGCACGTCATACGTGTTCAGCTGGCCCGGCTCCAGGATGTGCACCTGGGGCAGGTTGCGAGCCGACAGCAGGGCCTTCTCGTCCGCACGCTCGATGACCAGGAGCACGTTCTTGCGCTCGCTGACCTTGCCGAGGAGGGTCTTGGCGGCCTTGGTGGAGATGTCGCCCTCGACCACGCCGGACACGACGTGGATGCGGTTGTTGCGGGCCCGGTCGGTGAGGGCGCCACGCAGGGCGGCGGCCTTCATCTTCTTCGGGGTCCGCTGCGAGTAGTCACGCGGCACGGGGCCGTGCACGACGCCACCGCCGGCGAACTGCGGCGCACGGGTCGAACCCTGGCGCGCGCGGCCGGTGCCCTTCTGGCGGTACGGCTTCTTGCCGCCGCCTCGGACCTCGCCGCGGGTCTTGACCTTGTGCGTGCCCTGACGGGCCGCGGCCAGCTGCGCGACGACGACCTGGTGGATCAGCGGGATGCTGACCTTCGCGTCGAAGATCTCGCTCGGGAGCTCGACGGTCCCGGCGTTGTCGCCGGAGGGCGACAGAATGTCAATGGTGCTCATAGTCCTCAGGCCCCCTTGGCCGCGGTGCGGACCAGGACGAGGCCGCCGTTCGGACCAGGAACCGCGCCCTTGATGAGGAGCAGGCCCTTCTCCGCGTCAACGGCGTGAACGGTCAGGTTCTGGGTGGTGACCCGCTCGTTGCCCATGCGGCCCGCCATGCGCGTGCCCTTGAAGACACGGCCGGGGGTGGCACAGCCACCGATGGAACCGGGCATACGGTGCACACGGTGGGCACCGTGGGACGCCTTGCCACCCTTGAAGTTGTGACGCTTCATGGCACCGGCGAAGCCCTTGCCCTTGCTCTTGGCCGTGACGTCGACCTTGACGCCGGACTCGAACACGTCCGCGCTGATCTCCTGGCCGAGCGTGTACTCGCTCGCGCCGGAGGTGCGGATCTCCACCAGGTGGCGGCGGGGGGTCACGTCGGCCTTGGCGAAGTGGCCCTTGAGGGGCTTGTTCACCTTGCGCGGGTCGATCTCGCCGAAGGCGATCTGGACCGACTCGTAGCCGTCGGAGTCATTCGTACGGACCTGGGTAACGACGCAGGGCCCGGCCTTGACGACGGTCACCGGGACGACACGGTTGTTCTCGTCCCAGACCTGGGTCATGCCGAGCTTCTCGCCCAGGACGCCCTTGATCTGCTTAGCCATCTTCTCCGCGCCTCTCAGAGCTTGATCTCGATGTCAACGCCGGCCGGAAGGTCCAGGCGCATCAGCGAGTCAACGGTCTTGGGCGTCGGGTCGAGGATGTCGATCAGGCGCTTGTGCGTGCGCATCTCGAAGTGCTCGCGCGAGTCCTTGTACTTGTGCGGCGACTTGATGACGCAGTACACGTTCTTCTCAGTGGGCAGCGGCACCGGGCCCGCGACCGACGCACCAGTGCGCGTCACCGTCTCGACGATCTTCTTCGCCGAAGTGTCGATGACCTCGTGGTCGTAGGCCTTGAGCCGGATGCGGATCTTCTGTCCCGCCATGGCTACTTTGTAGTCCTGTCTCTCGTAACGCTCTGGAACCCGGCGGGTTCTGTCACGTCTTCCTCGACCCACGCGGTCGGGCGTGTCGCAGTCTCGCTGACAGGGATGTCCCTAGGGGTTTCCCTGCGAGGGGCTGCGGCCCTGATGACCGCGCGGCGGGGGAAGAACACCCACCGGGCGCCTGGCTGAAGGCACCCCGCTCCGCTTCCCGGAAGATTCCCGTACGTCCGCCCCAGCGCTGCCACAGGGCAGATAGGGCGACGAGTACTGTGGGACTCGCTTCCGGTCCTCCCGGCGGGAGGCGCGCAGCATCGGCACTCAACCGAGCAACCCGGACAGTCTGCCATACGGGGCATCGACCTGGCCAATCGTGGCGGAGGATCGTACCCGGTGCGGGGCGGGAGTCAAACCCTGGGGTTCGACTCCCCTGGGCTCCACCCACGCGACGACGGCCCACCAGAAGCACCCCCGGACCATGGGCACCCCCAATCGAGCCCGCCGGTACCGGCGAGCACGCCGCGTAGACTTCGAGGCCCTGGGGGAGCGGGAGCAGTCCGGGCTGTGACCTATCCGCCGGCGTCTCCGTCGTCTGGCGGCTGCTGGAGCGGCTGCGCCCGAGAACCGGCTGAGGTGCGTCAGGACGTCGGGCCGCTCCAGATCGCCGAGTCGCGGTCGAAGCCGAGCTGCACCTCCACGTCCAGCGTGTCCGCTGCGCTTGGGGGCAGGTCGAAGGCGTAGTCGGCTACCGCTTTCTTCCCTGGGAGCAGGGAACCACGGAAGCCGAGGATGTCGCTCGCACTGTCGAAGATCCGGTCGGCCGCGCGTCCGTCCGCGTCCCTCGCCGACACGATGAGCACGAGATCCTGTTTCTCCTCGGAGTCGTTGCGCACGGTGATCTCGACCACCACCGCGCGGTTTCCGGAAGCGTGGCCAGCCGCCGTGTCGGACGGGCTGAACGGGCGAGGGGCCGCGACCGTGATCTTGACCCCGTCCGCGTACTCCTGGGTCGCGTCGAAGTCGAGCGCTCCACCGGCGGCGGGCGTCTCGGCCTCGGCGGGGCTGGGGGCTTCCTCCTCGTCGGGAGCGGCGGTGTCCTCTCCCTCGGGCGTGGGCGTGGACGGGGCCGTCGTCTTCGGGACGTCGAGTTCCCGCTTGACGTCCTCCAGGGCGTTGTTGACGATCACCCCTCCGATGATCGACAGCACGATCGCGAGGCCGCCGAGTACGGTGCCGACGATCGACATGCGCTTGTTCGTGGCCTGCCCCCGCGTCGCCCGTCGGGCTCCGACGGGACCCAGGACCAGGGCGATGACGCCGAGGACGGCGGCGATCCAGAAGAGCAGCGGGACCAGCCCGGCCAGGACGCCTACGATCCCGACGATCAGGGCGGCGATGCCGAAGCCGTTCCTCGGCGGCTGGTCCGGGCTTGGCTGTCTGCCGAGGTAGGGCCCGCGCGGCGGGCCGCTCGGCGTGCCCGGCGGCACCGACCGGCCCCGGCTCGGCCACTGCGGATTCGTTGAAGCGGCCATGCTGTTTCCGACCTCCCCACAGACCTGTGGGGGGAGCGGCCGCGCAGCTTGCGGCCTCCTCCTCTGCTCCCATCACACGCCCGCTACGGGGTGATCGCATCCCAGGCCAGGCCCGGCCCGGCATCCGGATGGGGTGCCTACACCCGAGCGTCAGCTGAGCGCGGCGCGGCACGCCACCGCTGGGCCAGACGGGTGACCATCGCGCACGCGTTTCGTTGGCATCGCATGCACATCATCGGAATCCGACGAACCACGGCCATCGCCGCCACCGCGACCGCCACGGTCGCCGCGGCGTGGGCTGGCGCGGCACCGGCCGCGGCCACCACGATCATCGGCACCGGTAACGGGGCCCACGACAACACCTGCCTGAACCTCGACGGTCGGGCCGTCGCCGACGGGCCGACGACAGACGGCGTCGGCACGCTCGGCGGCCTGATCGCCACGCTTCCGCTGTCGGGTCCCGCGAACCAGTGCGGCAACCTCGGCCTCCAGGCCGCCGACAGTGAGGACACCGAGGACGACGGCGGCTCAGCGCGAGCCGTGGCGGACCACGAGGTCTACTGACCGCCACCGAGAGGCGGACGCGTACGCGACGAAGCCCGCCCAGGCCGAGGGCCCTACGGCTAGCCGGGGACCCTCGGTGGTCGCGTTCTTGGAGTCGCGGACGTGGACTCCGCCTGAGACAGTCGCCACCTCGACACACTCGTTCCCGTCGCTCTGGTCGCTGTAGCTGCTCTTGAACCACGCCAGTTCGGAAACGTCCCCGGCAGAGGCCTTGCGGGTCATGTCGCTCCCCATGCTTACTCGCGGTTGGCGGTCAGGCCTTAGAGACCGAGGCGTACGAGACGAAGCCCGCCCAAGCGCCTGGCGCGAAGGCGAGTTGAGGGCCCTCAATGTTCTTGGAATCGCGGACGTGGATGGTGCTAGGAGTGGTGGCGACCTCGACGCAGGAGTCGCCTTCGCTACCGCTGCTGTAGCTGCTCTTGAACCACGCCAGTTCGGAAACGTCCCCGGCGGAGGCCTTGCGGATCATGTTTCTCCCAGCACTTGCTCGATGAAGGCCATCGACTCCCGTGGAGTGAGAGCCTGCGCCCGGATGATGCCATACCGCAGCTCCAGGATACGGAGATGCTTCGGCTCGGAGACCGGACGGCCGTTGGCCACCGCAGGGGAACGCCCGACCGCCGAGCCGTCAGCGAACTTCAGCACCTCGATCCCGCCGTCCACTCCGGCGTGCTCCTCGCGGTTCATCGGCATCACCTGAATCTCGACGCTCCGCAACTGCCCGATCTCACGCAGATGTTCGAGCTGCTGATGTTGCACCATTGTCCCCCCGAGGGGACGCCGAAGCACCCATTCTTCCAGTATGAAGCTGAGTTCGGGCGCTGGCTCCCGCTCGAAGACGATCTTTCGAGCCAGGCGTGCAGCCATGTAGCGTTCCACCTCATCGCGGGTGTACGCGGGCCGCCGCATTAACAGCAGCGCCCGCGCCTGCTCCGGCGTCTGCAACAGGCCATGGACGTTCAAGGGGTCGTAGAGCTGCATCTCAACGGCCTTGGCCTCCAGCGCCCCCAACTCTCGCACCTTCCTCGGGTACCGGACCTTCTTCACGTCCTCCCAGGTCGCGGCGATGAGCCCGTCCGCCCGCAAGACCTCGTCGGCCTTGTTCAGGTACTCCTGCCGGGGAATCCGCTTGCCACCCTCGATCTTGTAGACGAGGTCCTCGCCGTACCCAACCGCCCTCCCGAACTCGGCGGCCCGCATCCCCACCGACTCCCGGCGAAGCTTCAGTTGCCGTCCGACGGTCTCGATGACCGCGACTCCCCACTCGTCGTCCGGGTCCACCTCCCAACCCGGCTCGTCCGTCTCGTCCTTGAGCCGCCCCGCGTCGCCGTCCGCGCTCATCCCGCGCCCCTCCGCCGTGTGCCGCTGTGCCTCAACGCCCCTTATCCCCGCCGCGTCGCTTCGGACAGCCTGGACAGCACCGGACAAGCACTGGACAGTCGCTGTACGCGAGGGCATTTCCCATCAACACGGTACGCACGCACCGCCACGCTGGGTGACATGAACCAAGAAACCGCTCCCCCGGCCGCCAAGCCACGCGAGTTCACGGCCCGCCTGCCCGCCACCCGCAGGGGCGCGCACCTCGCTCGCGCGCTCGCCGCCGAGCAACTCCGCGACTGGGGCTGGCCCTTGGACGCCGCGTCGGTGGTGATCGCCGAGCTGACCGCGAACGCGGTCCTGCACGGCCATGTGCCGGGCCGGGACTTCCACCTGGCGCTGGCCGTCACCGGCGACGCACTCCGCGTCGAGGTCACCGACACCCGCCCGGAGCGGCTGCCCGCCGTCCAGCGCCCCGGCCCTGACGGGGACAGCGAGTCCGGGCGCGGCCTCCTGCTCGTCGAGGCGCTCACCGACCGCTGGGGCGTCACCTCGGGCCCCGCCCCGCGCAAGACGGTGTGGGCCGAGCTGAACACCTCACCGGATCGCGCATACCGCGACCCGGTTCGCCGCGACGCGGCGGACCGCGACCTCGATGACCGCGACGCGGTGGCCCACGGCGTAAAAGCTCTTAAGGAACGCTCTTAAAGACGGAGGAAAAACCCCTACCCACCCCACCCACCCCCAGTCACTCACAAGGGTGATCTCTGCCAACTGGGCTGGATTTCGGTTGGGTTGGCGGGCATATGCTCGCCCCGACAACCACAGAAAGTCAGCGACCCCCGCCGGGAGTAGCGATCCCGGACGAGGGTCTCACCAACGAGGAAGAAGAACCCTTCCCCATGGGTCACCAGTACTCTAGCGCGCCTTCGCGCGCCTCGTCCGGGGTTCCCGGACGCACGACGCGATCCGGTGTCGTGCATGACAACGTCCGGCACACCGAGCGCTACACCGTGGTCGGCAACCACCTGGCCCAGCACCGGGAGCTGTCCCTGCTGGCGATCGGGCTCGCCGTGCACATCCAGTCGCTGCCCTGCGGGGCGAAGATCGGCATCAGATTCCTCGCGGCCCGCTTCCCGGAGAGCGAGTACCGCATCGCCGCCGCCCTGCGGGAGCTGGAGGCCCACGGCTATCTGCGGCGCACGCGCGAGCGGCTGCCCAGCGGCCAGGTCGTCACCCGTACGGTGTCGTGCAACCGGCCCGGCGACCGGCCTGGTGGCCAACTCGGCGACCGACCCGGTGACCGGCCTGGGAATCGCCCCGGCAGCCCGTCCCACGCACGCTCGGCTCCGGCCCGGACCGGCCCGAAAGCACCGGTGCGGCACGCCCCCGCGGCTCCGGCTCCGGTGACACCCGTACCGCCGCCCGCGCCCGAGCCCGCCGCCCCCGCCCCCGTACAGCGCGCGCCGAAGGACACGCCACCGCTGCCGCTGCCCGAGCCCGAGACCCCCGACCCGGAGCGGCTGCGCGTCGCCGCCGGGCTGCTCGCCGAGCTGCGCCGCCACGAACCCCGGCTGCTGCTCGCCGAGCGCGACGTACGCCGCCTCGCGCCCGCCGTCGAGGCCTGGCTGGAGCGCGGGGCCGCGCCCGACGCCGTACGCCGGGCGCTGCTCGCGCGCCTCCCGGAGCCCCTGGGCCACCCGGCCGGGCTGCTCGCGCACCGCCTCACCGCGCTGCTGCCCCCACCCCTGCCCACCGGCCCGCGCGCGCCCGACCCCCTCCAGACCTGCGAGGAGTGCGACCGCGCCTTCCGCGCCCCGGAACCCGGCCACTGCCGCGCCTGCGCATCCCGCCTGGGAGAGGCCGCCTAACGCCGCACGTCTCACTCCGCCGGGGCGGGTGACAGCGGGCTCGGTGCACCGCTGGCCGGGGTGGCCGAGTAGAGGGCGTGGGCGCGCGTCAGGTCGGCGCGCCGCCCGTTCTGGCCGAGGTCGAAGAAGTAGTTCACCTGCCAGGCCTGTGTGCCGCGGGCCTGCCGGTTGGTCGTGGTCACCCACGGCGGGTAGACGCGGAATCCGCGCTTCCCGCCGGAGCCGCCGCGGGAGACGATCCCGCGCTCGCACAGCGCCTCGCGCGGGAACACGAACTGTCCGAAGCCGTCGTCGTCACGGCAGCTGATGACGAAGAGGTCCACTCCGTCGGCGGCGTCGAAGGGCCGGATCGGCCCCTGCTCGGACCGCTGCCACACGGTGACGAACTGACCCGCCTTCGTCGGCGTGGTCCTGGCCACGCGGAACCGGACCGAGCGGTCGTCGAGCGTGAACGCGCACGCCGCGTACTCGGCGCTCTCCGGTTCGGAAACCGGCGGCGAGCAGGCGAAACCGCCCGGCTCGTATACGAGTGCCTTCGCTGCCAGCAGGTCACGGTGAAGGCCCGTCCACGGCTGATACGTCACCATGCCGCCATCCTGCCATCGCCCGCGTGCGCGGGTACGGAACGGCCGGAGCCCCCGTACACCCAAGGTGTACGGGGGCTCCGGTTCGAGCTGTCGCCCGCTGCGCGGGCTACCAGGTCAGAGCGTCACTCAGGCGACGATCTTGGTGACCTGGCCGGCGCCGACGGTCCGGCCACCCTCACGGATGGCGAACTTCAGGCCCTCCTCCATGGCGACGGGCTGGATGAGCTTGACGCTCATCTCGGTGTTGTCGCCGGGCATGACCATCTCGGTGCCCTCGGGGAGCTCCACCACGCCGGTCACGTCCGTGGTACGGAAGTAGAACTGCGGGCGGTAGTTGTTGAAGAACGGGGTGTGGCGGCCACCCTCGTCCTTCGACAGGATGTAGGCCTGGGCCTCGAACTCGGTGTGCGGCGTGACCGAACCGGGCTTGATGATGACCTGGCCGCGCTCGACGTCCTCGCGCTTGATGCCGCGGAGGAGCAGACCGACGTTCTCACCGGCCTGGCCCTCGTCCAGCAGCTTCCGGAACATCTCGATGCCGGTGACCGTGGTGGTGGTCTTCTCTTCCTTGATGCCGATGATGTCGACGGTCTCGTTGACCTTGAGGACACCACGCTCGATGCGGCCGGTGACGACCGTGCCACGACCGGTGATCGTGAAGACGTCCTCGATCGGCATCAGGAACGGCTTGTCGACGTCGCGCTCGGGCTGCGGGATGGCCTCGTCCACGGCGTGCATGAGCTTGAGGACGGACTCGCCCCACTCCTTGTCGCCCTCCAGGGCCTTCAGAGCGGAAACCTTGACGACCGGAACGTCGTCGCCCGGGAACTCGTACTCGGAGAGGAGCTCACGGACCTCGAGCTCGACGAGCTCCAGGATCTCCTCGTCGTCCACCATGTCGGCCTTGTTCAGGGCGACGACGATGTACGGAACGCCGACCTGGCGGGCCAGGAGCACGTGCTCCTTGGTCTGCGGCATCGGGCCGTCGGTGGCGGCGACCACCAGGATGGCGCCGTCCATCTGCGCGGCACCGGTGATCATGTTCTTGATGTAGTCCGCGTGACCCGGGCAGTCGACGTGGGCGTAGTGACGCGCCTCGGTCTGGTACTCGACGTGCGCGATGGAGATCGTGATACCGCGCTGGCGCTCCTCGGGAGCCTTGTCGATCTGGTCGAAGGCCGAGGCCTCGTTCAGGTCGGGGTACGCGTCGTGCAGCACCTTGGTAATGGCGGCCGTGAGGGTCGTCTTACCGTGGTCGATGTGACCGATGGTGCCGATGTTGACGTGCGGCTTAGTCCGCTCGAACTTCGCCTTCGCCACTGGGTCCTCCTGTGGAGTGGTTCTGGTACGCCTTACTCATCGGCGCCAGGTGATCTTTGCTGGGATGCCGGGGCCTGGGGGCATTCCCACCCGTAGCGGGTCGGAATGCCCCTCAGGCACCGGTGATAAGCCTAAAGCGTGAACTCGGGTGAGTTACTCGCCCTTGGCCTTCGCGATGATCTCCTCGGCGACGTTCCGGGGAACCTCGGCGTAGGAGTCGAACTGCATCGAGTAGCTTGCGCGACCCGAAGTCTTGCTGCGGAGGTCTCCGACGTAGCCGAACATCTCCGAGAGCGGCACGAGGCCCTTCACGAGACGGGCGCCGCCGCGCTCCTCCATGGCCTGGATCTGGCCACGGCGGGAGTTGATGTCGCCGATGACGTCGCCCATGTAGTCCTCGGGCGTGGTGACCTCGACGGCCATCATCGGCTCGAGCAGCACGGGGCTGGCCTTGCGCGCGGCCTCCTTGAACGCCTGCGAACCGGCGATCTTGAAGGCGAGCTCGGAGGAGTCGACCTCGTGGTAGGCACCGTCGATCAGGGTGACGCGGACGCCCACCATCTCGTAACCGGCCAGGATGCCGAACTGCATGGCCTCCTGCGCACCGGCGTCCACCGACGGGATGTACTCCCGCGGGATGCGGCCACCGGTGACCTTGTTGACGAACTCGTAGGACGAGTCGCCGCCCTCGATCGGCTCGATCGCGATCTGCACCTTGGCGAACTGACCGGTACCACCGGTCTGCTTCTTGTGGGTGAAGTCCACGCGCTCGACGGTCTTGCGGATCGTCTCGCGGTACGCGACCTGCGGCTTGCCGACGTTGGCCTCGACCTTGAACTCGCGCTTCATGCGGTCGACGAGGACGTCGAGGTGGAGCTCGCCCATACCACCGATGATGGTCTGGCCGGTCTCCTCGTCCGAGTGAACCTGGAAGGAGGGGTCCTCCTCCGCGAGACGCTGGATGGCGACACCCAGCTTCTCCTGGTCACCCTTGGACTTGGGCTCGATCGCGACCTGGATGACCGGCGCCGGGAAGTCCATGGACTCCAGGATGACCGGCTTCTTGTCGTCGCAGAGCGTCTCACCGGTGGTGGTCTGCTTCAGGCCCATGACGGCGACGATGTCGCCGGCGCCCACCGAGTCGATCTCCTCACGCTTGTTGGCGTGCATGCGGTAGATCTTGCCGATGCGCTCCTTCTTGCCCTTGACGGAGTTCAGCACCGCGGTGCCGGCCTCCAGGCGTCCGGAGTAGACCCGGATGAAGGTGAGCTTGCCCAGGTGCGGGTCGCTCGCGATCTTGAACGCGAGGGCGGCCAGCGGCTCCTCGTCGCTCGGCTTGCGAACGATGGCCTGCTCGGGGTCCTTGACGTCCTGGCCCTCGACGGACTCGACGTCCAGCGGGGACGGCAGGTAACGCACGACCGCGTCGAGCAGGGGCTGCACGCCCTTGTTCTTGAACGCGGTGCCGCAGAACACGGGGGTGACGGTGGTGCCGCCGCCCTTGCCGGAGGCGATGGTGATACGGCGGATCGCCGCGTACAGCTGCTCCACGGTGGGCTCCTGGCCCTCCAGGTACAGCTCCATGACCTCTTCGTCGTTCTCCGCGACGGCCTCGAGCAGCTTGCCGCGCCACTCGTCGGCGGCCTCGGTGTGCGTGGCCGGGATGTCGACGATGTCGTAGGCCTCGCCCAGCTTGGTCTCGGCGGACCAGACGAAGGCCTTCATCGTGACCAGGTCGACGACGCCCTTGAAGTCGGCCTCAGCGCCGATCGGCAGCTGCATGACCAGCGGGGTCGCGCCCAGGCGGTCGACGATCATGTCCACGCAGCGGTGGAACTCCGCACCGGTGCGGTCCAGCTTGTTGACGAAGCAGATACGCGGCACGCCGTAACGGTCCGCCTGACGCCAGACGGTCTCGGACTGCGGCTCGACACCGGCGACACCGTCGAACACCGTCACGGCACCGTCCAGGACGCGCAGCGAACGCTCCACCTCTACGGTGAAGTCGACGTGCCCCGGAGTGTCGATGATGTTGATGGTGTGATCGACGTTCTCGAGCGGCCAGTGGCAGGTCGTCGCGGCGGACGTGATCGTGATGCCGCGCTCCTGCTCCTGCTCCATCCAGTCCATCGTGGCGGCGCCGTCGTGGACCTCACCGATCTTGTACGAGACACCGGTGTAGTACAGGATCCGCTCGGTGGTCGTCGTCTTGCCCGCGTCGATGTGGGCCATGATGCCGATGTTGCGCACCTTGGCCAGGTCAAGCGAAGTGGTAGCCATAAGGCTTCAGTCTTCTCTCGGTCTCGATGTGGGTACTGACTACCAGCGGTAGTGCGCGAAGGCCTTGTTGGACTCGGCCATCTTGTGCGTGTCCTCGCGCTTCTTGACGGCAGCGCCGAGGCCGTTGGAGGCGTCGAGCAGCTCGTTCATCAGGCGCTCGGTCATCGTCTTCTCGCGGCGGGCGCGGGAGTAACCCACGAGCCAGCGCAGCGCGAGCGTGTTGGCGCGACCGGGCTTGACCTCGATCGGCACCTGGTAGGTGGCGCCACCGACACGGCGGGACTTGACCTCGAGGGTCGGCTTGATGTTCTCGAGCGCGCGCTTGAGGACGATCACCGGGTCGTTGCCGGACTTCTCGCGCAGGCCCTCCATGGCGCCGTACACGATGCGCTCGGCGGTGGAGCGCTTGCCGTTCAGCAGCACCTTGTTGATGAGCGAGGTCACCAGAGGAGAACCGTAGACCGGGTCGATGATGACCGGGCGCTTCGGGGCGGGGCCCTTACGAGGCATTCTTACTTCTCCTTCTTGGCGCCGTAGCGGCTGCGGGCCTGCTTGCGGTTCTTGACACTCTGGGTGTCGAGCGCACCGCGGATGATCTTGTAGCGAACACCCGGCAGGTCCTTCACACGACCGCCACGCACGAGCACGATGGAGTGCTCCTGCAGGTTGTGCCCCTCACCCGGAATGTACGCCGTGACCTCGATACCGGAGGTCAGACGCACACGCGCGACCTTACGGAGGGCCGAGTTCGGCTTCTTCGGGGTGGTGGTGAACACACGCGTGCAGACGCCGCGGCGCTGGGGCGAAGCCTCCAGGGCCGGCGTCTTCGTCTTCTCGACCTTGTCCTGCCGGCCCTTACGGACCAGCTGCTGGATCGTAGGCACTACTTCTCCGGTTTCTGTGTGCCGTATAAAGCTAACCTGGAACGTCTCCGACCCACGCGGTCGGGTGTGTCGAATACCGCGGACTCCCGCCGAACGAAGCAGGCGAAAGGGCGCGGATTACGGTGTGACTCAGTCGAGGCTCGCCGCACGGACTAGGGCACGCACGGGAGCCTGGGCACACCCCAGGCACAAGGTCTGAGCGTACCTACCCTACGGGCTCTGGTCAAAAGAGAAAGAGCCGCCCAGAGCGGAATCGCCGCTGGCCACGTCACACGGCCTGATCCGCGGCCGGGCGCACGGCTCAGACGCCCGCCGCCGCGGCCAGCATCCCGAACCCGATGATCACCAGCCAGAAGACGATCGCCGCGTACCCGAGCACCAGGCCGGTCACCGCCGAGCCGTCCCCGCGCTCGCCGGTGCGGGCGATCGCGGCGCGCGCGGTGTGCCCCAGGATCACCGCGGGGATGGCGGTCATCCCCATGGTCACCGGGGTGAGCAGGCCGCAGACCAGGGCCCCGGTGGCGTAGCCGTTGGTGGTCTGCTGGGGCGGCGGGGCCGCCCAGAACGTCTGCGGCGGCGGGTGCTGGTGCGGCGCGGCCGGCGGATAGGCCGGGGGCTGGTGGTACGTCGGCGGGCGGAACACCGGCACCGGGCCCTGCGGCAGATCGGCGAGCAGGGTGCTGAGCTCGCCGTAGGTGCCCGCGTGGTGCACCCGTGCCAGCCGGTCGTCGTAGGCGGCCTTGTCGAGCCGCCCTTCGGCGTAGGCGGCCTTCAGTACGTCGGCCGCGCGCTCCCGGTCCGCGTGCGAAGCGCGCATCATCGCATTCTGTCCGGCCTGCCAGCCGTGCCACTCCATCGACATGTCAGCACCTCACCGCCTCTCCCCCCAGGCCGCCTCCATCATCTCTGACGAACGGCATCCACGGCCAGGTTCCCGGAAGACGGGTCGCGGCGAAACGCCGCAGGGCGGCTCCCCCGAGAGGGGAGCCGCCCTGCGGTCTGACGCTGTCGCCTGCCTACTGGTTGTACGGACCGTAGTCGTAGTCCTCCAGCGGGACGGCCTGGCCGGAGCCGGTGCCGAACGGCGAGTAGTCGATGTCGTCGTAGCCGACGGCCGAGTACATCGCGGCCTTGGCCTCCTCGGTGGGCTCCACCCGGATGTTGCGGTAGCGGGACAGACCCGTACCGGCCGGGATGAGCTTACCGATGATGACGTTCTCCTTGAGGCCGATCAGGGAGTCCGACTTGGCGTTGATCGCCGCGTCGGTCAGGACCCTGGTCGTCTCCTGGAAGGACGCCGCCGACAGCCACGACTCGGTGGCCAGCGAGGCCTTGGTGATACCCATCAGCTGCGGACGGCCGGAGGCCGGGTGGCCGCCTTCCTTGACCACACGACGGTTCTCGGTCTCGAACTTGCCGCGCTCGACCAGCTCGCCCGGCAGCAGCTCCGCGTCGCCGGACTCGATGATCGTCACCCGGCGCAGCATCTGCCGGATGATGATCTCGATGTGCTTGTCGTGGATCGCCACGCCCTGCGAGTTGTAGACCTTCTGGACCTCGCCGACCAGGTGGACCTGGACCGCGCGCTGACCGAGCACACGCAGCACGTCGTGCGGGTTCTCGGTACCCACGGTGAGCTTCTGGCCGACCTGGACGTGGTCGCCCTCGCCCACCAGCAGACGGGCGCGCTTGGAGATCGGGAAGGCGATCTCGTCGCTGCCGTCGTCCGGGGTGACGACGATCTTCTTGGTCTTCTCGGTCTCCTCGATCCGGACGCGTCCGGACGACTCCGAGATCGGCGCCATGCCCTTCGGCGACCGGGCCTCGAAGAGCTCGACGACACGCGGCAGACCCTGGGTGATGTCGTCACCGGCCACACCGCCGGTGTGGAAGGTACGCATCGTCAGCTGGGTGCCGGGCTCACCGATGGACTGGGCGGCGATGATGCCGACCGCCTCACCGATGTCGACCAGCTTGCCGGTGGCCAGCGAACGGCCGTAGCAGTAGGCGCAGGTGCCGACCGCCGACTCGCAGGTCAGGACCGAGCGGGTCTTGACCTCCTCGACGCCGTTGGCGACCAGGGCGTCGATCAGGACGTCACCCAGGTCGACGTTGGCCGGCGCGATGACCTTGCCGTCCACGACGACGTCCTCGGCGAGCATCCGCGCGTACACCGACGACTCGACGTTGTCGGCCTTGCGGAGCACCCCGTCGGCGCCCTTGCCCGCGATCTTCAGCTTGAGGCCGCGGTCGGTGCCGCAGTCCTCCTCGCGGATGATCACGTCCTGCGAGACGTCCACCAGACGACGGGTCAGGTAACCCGAGTCGGCGGTACGCAGGGCGGTGTCCGCCAGACCCTTACGGGCGCCGTGCGTGGAGATGAAGTACTCCAGCACGGACAGACCCTCACGGAACGACGCCTTGATGGGCCGCGGGATGGTCTCGTTCTTGGCGTTGGACACCAGACCGCGCATACCGGCGATCTGACGCATCTGCATCATGTTTCCGCGAGCACCGGAGTCCACCATCATGAAGATGGGGTTGGTCTTCGGGAAGTTCTCGTTCATGGCCTCGGCGACGTCGTTGGTCGCACGGGTCCAGATGGTGATCAGTTCGTTGGTGCGCTCGTCCTTGGTGATCAGACCGCGCTCGTACTGCTTCTGGACCTTCTCGTCCTGCGCCTCGTAGCTGGCGACGATCTCCTTCTTCGCCGCGGGAACGACGACGTCGGAGATGGCGACGGTGACGCCGGAGCGGGTCGCCCAGTGGAAGCCGGCCGCCTTCAGGTTGTCGAGCGTGGCCGCCACGATGACCTTGGGGTAGCGCTCGGCGAGGTCGTTGACGATCTCGGAGAGCTGCTTCTTGCCCACCGAGTAGTCGACGAACGGGTAGTCCTCGGGCAGCAGCTCGTTGAACAGCGCGCGGCCCAGGGTCGTCCGCAGCCGGAAGCTGTCACCCTGCTGCCACTCGGGCTCGCCCTCCTCGCGGGCCGGCGGGGTCCAGCCGCGCGGCGGCATGGTGCCCACCGGGAAGCGGATGTCGATCGGCGCCTGGAGCGAGAGCTCACCGGCGTCGAAGGCCATGACCGCCTCGGCCGTGGACGCGAAGCCGCGGTCCTCGCCCTTGACGTCCCGCATCTCCTTGTCCGTGGTGAGGAAGAAGAGACCGAGCACCATGTCCTGGGTGGGCATGGTGACGGGGCGGCCGTCGGCGGGCTTGAGGATGTTGTTCGAGGACAGCATCAGGATGCGGGCCTCGGCCTGCGCCTCCGCGGACAGCGGCAGGTGCACGGCCATCTGGTCACCGTCGAAGTCCGCGTTGAACGCGGTGCACACGAGCGGGTGGATCTGGATGGCCTTGCCCTCGACCAGCTGCGGCTCGAAGGCCTGGATGCCGAGGCGGTGCAGGGTCGGCGCACGGTTGAGGAGCACCGGGTGCTCGGCGATGACCTCTTCCAGCACGTCGTACACGACCGTGCGGCCGCGCTCGACCATGCGCTTGGCGCTCTTGATGTTCTGCGCGTGGTTCAGGTCGACCAGGCGCTTCATCACGAACGGCTTGAAGAGCTCCAGCGCCATGTACTTCGGCAGACCGCACTGGTGCAGCTTGAGCTGCGGGCCGACGACGATGACGGAACGCGCGGAGTAGTCCACACGCTTACCGAGCAGGTTCTGCCGGAACCGGCCCTGCTTGCCCTTCAGCATGTCGCTGAGGGACTTCAGCGGGCGGTTGCCGGGACCGGTGACCGGGCGGCCGCGGCGGCCGTTGTCGAACAGCGCGTCGACGGCCTCCTGCAGCATCCGCTTCTCGTTGTTCACGATGATCTCGGGGGCGCCGAGGTCAAGGAGACGCTTGAGGCGGTTGTTGCGGTTGATCACACGGCGGTACAGGTCGTTCAGGTCGGAGGTCGCGAAGCGGCCACCGTCCAGCTGCACCATCGGACGCAGGTCCGGCGGGATGACCGGGACGCAGTCCAGCACCATGCCCTTGGGGCTGTTGCTGGTCTGCAGGAACGCCGAGACGACCTTGAGGCGCTTGAGCGCGCGGGTCTTCTTCTGGCCCTTGCCGGTACGGATGATCTCGCGGAGGCGCTCGGCCTCCTCGTCCAGGTCGAAGGACTCCAGGCGCTTCTGCAGCGCCGCGGCACCCATCGAGCCGTCGAAGTACGTGCCGAAACGGTCGCGCAGCTCGCGGTAGAGCAGCTCGTCGCCCTCCAGGTCCTGGACCTTGAGGCTCTTGAAGCGGTTCCACACCTCGTCGAGACGGTCGATCTCGCGCTGCGCGCGGTCGCGCAGCTGCTTCATCTCACGCTCGGCGCCCTCGCGCACCTTGCGGCGCACATCGGCCTTGGCGCCCTCGGCCTCCAGCTCGGCCAGGTCGGTCTCGAGCTTCTTGGCGCGGGCCTCCAGGTCGGCGTCGCGGCGGTTCTCGATCTGCTGACGCTCGACGGAGACGTGCGTCTCCAGCGAGGGCAGGTCGCGGGTGCGGCGCTCCTCGTCCACGTACGTGATCATGTACGCGGCGAAGTAGATGACCTTCTCAAGGTCCTTCGGGGCCAGGTCGAGCAGGTAGCCCAGGCGCGACGGGACGCCCTTGAAGTACCAGATGTGGGTGACGGGCGCGGCCAGCTCGATGTGGCCCATCCGCTCACGGCGCACCTTGGCGCGCGTGACCTCGACGCCGCAGCGCTCGCAGATGATGCCCTTGAAGCGGACACGCTTGTACTTACCGCAGTAGCACTCCCAGTCGCGGGTCGGACCGAAGATCTTCTCGCAGAAGAGTCCGTCCTTCTCGGGCTTGAGGGTGCGGTAGTTGATGGTCTCCGGCTTCTTGACCTCGCCGTGGGACCAGGTTCGGATGTCGTCCGCGGTCGCCAGGCCGATCCGCAGCTCGTCGAAGAAGTTGACGTCGAGCACTGTCGTCAATCCCTCTTTCAGGGTCGTGCCCCTCGCGTGAGCGAGAAATGGGCTCTACATCATGGTCTGTACGGGTCCGGGGCGACCGGGGCTCCCGATCGGGGAGCCCCGGCCAGGCCCGTCAGACCTCTTCGACGCTGCTCGGCTCGCGCCGGGACAGGTCGATACCGAGCTCCTCCGCGGCGCGGAAGACGTCCTCATCCGTGTCGCGCATCTCGATGGACATACCGTCCGACGACAGCACCTCCACGTTCAGGCACAGGGACTGCATCTCCTTGATGAGCACCTTGAAGGACTCGGGGATGCCGGGCTCGGGGATGTTCTCGCCCTTGACGATGGCCTCGTAGACCTTCACGCGGCCAGTGACGTCGTCGGACTTGATGGTCAGCAGCTCCTGGAGGGCGTACGCGGCGCCGTATGCCTCCAGCGCCCACACCTCCATCTCACCGAAGCGCTGGCCACCGAACTGGGCCTTACCGCCCAGCGGCTGCTGGGTGATCATCGAGTACGGGCCGGTCGACCGGGCGTGCAGCTTGTCGTCGACCAGGTGGTGCAGCTTCAGGATGTACATGTACCCGACCGAGATCGGGTCCGGGAACGGCTCACCCGAACGGCCGTCGAACAGCCGCGCCTTGCCGGACGGCAGCATCATGCGGTCGCCGTCACGGTTCGGCAGGGCGTGCTCGAACAGGCCCGCGAGCTCGTCCTCGCGCGCGCCGTCGAACACCGGGGTCGCCACGTTCGTACGGCGCTCGACGCGGTCGGCGCCGATGCCCTGGAGCCGCTGGGCCCACTGCTCGCTCAGGCCGGAGACGTCCCAGCCCTGGCTGGCGAGCCAGCCGAGGTGGATCTCCAGGACCTGTCCCGGATTCATTCGGGACGGGACGCCCAGCGGGTTCAGGATGATGTCGACCGGGGTGCCGTCCTCCAGGAACGGCATGTCCTCGATCGGCAGGATCTTGGAGATGACGCCCTTGTTGCCGTGGCGGCCGGCGAGCTTGTCACCGTCGGTGATCTTGCGCTTCTGCGCGACGTAGACGCGCACCAGCTGGTTCACGCCCGGCGGCAGCTCGTCGCCCTCTTCGCGGTCGAAGACGCGGACGCCGATGACCTTGCCGATCTCGCCGTGCGGGACCTTCAGCGAGGTGTCGCGGACCTCGCGGGCCTTCTCGCCGAAGATCGCGCGGAGCAGGCGCTCCTCGGGGGTCAGCTCGGTCTCGCCCTTGGGCGTGACCTTGCCGACCAGGATGTCGCCGGCGACGACCTCGGCGCCGATCCGGATGATGCCGCGCTCGTCGAGGTCGGCGAGCACCTCCTCGGAGACGTTCGGGATGTCCCGCGTGATCTCCTCGGGGCCGAGCTTGGTGTCACGGGCGTCGACCTCGTGCTCCTCGATGTGGATCGAGGAGAGGACGTCGTCCTGGACGAGGCGCTGCGACAGGATGATCGCGTCCTCGTAGTTGTAGCCCTCCCACGGCATGAACGCCACGAGCAGGTTCTTGCCGAGCGCCATCTCGCCGTCTTCGGTCGCCGGACCGTCGGCGAGCACCTGGCCCTCGATGACCCGAGCGCCCTCGTCGACCAGGACCTTCTGGTTGACGGACGTGCCCTGGTTGGAGCGGGAGAACTTGGCGACGCGGTACGTGGTGTACGTGCCGTCGTCGTTGGCGACGGTGATGTAGTCGGCCGAGACCTCCTGGACGACACCGTCCTTCTCGGCCTTGATCACGTCGCCGGCGTCGACCGCGCAGCGGTACTCCATGCCGGTGCCGACGAGCGGGGACTCGGCGGTGATCAGCGGCACGGCCTGGCGCATCATGTTCGCGCCCATCAGGGCGCGGTTGGCGTCGTCGTGCTCCAGGAAGGGGATCATGGCGGTCGCGACCGACACCATCTGGCGCGGCGAGACGTCCATGTAGTCGACCTCGGTGCCGGGCACGTAGTCGACCTCGCCGCCGCGGCGGCGGACCAGCACGCGGGGCTCGGCGAAGCTCATCTCGTCGTTGAGCGTCGCGTTGGCCTGCGCGATGACGAAGCGGTCTTCCTCGTCGGCGGTCAGGTAGTCGACGTCGTCGGTGACCGTGCCGTCGACGACCTTGCGGTACGGCGTCTCGACGAAGCCGAAGGCGTTGACCCGGCCGTACGAGGCGAGCGAGCCGATCAGACCGATGTTCGGGCCTTCGGGGGTCTCGATCGGGCACATGCGGCCGTAGTGCGACGGGTGCACGTCACGGACCTCGAAGCCGGCCCGCTCACGCGAGAGACCACCCGGACCGAGCGCCGACAGACGGCGCTTGTGGGTGAGACCCGACAGCGGGTTGTTCTGGTCCATGAACTGCGACAGCTGGCTGGTGCCGAAGAACTCCTTGATGGAGGCGACGACCGGCCGGATGTTGATCAGGGTCTGCGGCGTGATCGCCTCGACGTCCTGGGTCGTCATGCGCTCGCGCACGACGCGCTCCATCCGCGCCAGGCCCGTACGGACCTGGTTCTGGATGAGCTCGCCGACGTTGCGCAGGCGGCGGTTGCCGAAGTGGTCGATGTCGTCCGTCTCGACGACGACCGTCGCGCCGCTGTCGCCGACCGTCTCGGTCTCGCCGGCGTGCAGCTTCACCAGGTACTTGATCGAGGCGATGATGTCCTCGACCGTGAGGATGCCCGCGTCCAGCGGGGCGTCCGCGCCCAGCTTCTTGTTGACCTTGTAGCGGCCGACCTTCGCCAGGTCGTAGCGCTTGGGGTTGAAGTAGAGGTTCTCCAGCAGCGTCTGCGCAGCCTCACGCGTGGGGGGCTCGCCCGGACGCAGCTTGCGGTAGATGTCGAGCAGCGCGTCGTCCTGACCCTGGGTGTGGTCCTTCTCCAGGGTGGCGCGCATGGACTCGTACTCGCCGAACTCCTCCAGGATCTGCTCGGTGGTCCAGCCGAGCGCCTTCAGGAGGACGGTGACGGACTGCTTGCGCTTGCGGTCGATGCGCACGCCGACCATGTCGCGCTTGTCGATCTCCATCTCCAGCCAGGCGCCCCGCGAGGGGATGATCTTGGCGGAGTAGATGTCCTTGTCGGACGTCTTGTCGATCGAGGAGTCGAAGTAGACACCCGGCGAGCGGACCAGCTGGGACACCACGACACGCTCGGTGCCGTTGATGCAGAAGGTGCCCTTGTTGGTCATGAGCGGGAAGTCGCCCATGAAGACCGTCTGGGACTTGATCTCGCCGGTCTCGTTGTTGGTGAACTCGGCGGTGACGAAGAGCGGCGCGGCGTACGTGAAGTCGCGCTCCTTGCACTCGTCGATGGAGTTCTTCGGAGGCTCGAAGCGGTGGTCGCGGAACGTCAGCGACATCGACCCGGAGAAGTCCTCGATGGGGGAGATCTCCTCGAAGATCTCCTCGAGGCCGGACTTGGTGGGGACGTCCTGTCCGCTGTCCAGAGCCGCCTCGACACGAGCCTTCCAGGCGTCGTTGCCGAGCAGCCAGTCAAAGCTCTCGGTCTGCAGCGCAAGAAGGTTCGGAACCTCGAGGGGCTCCTTGATCTTTGCAAAGGAGATGCGCAGCGGGGCGGTGCTGGCGCCGTTGTTCGTATTGGAGGTCGAGGCGTTGCGCGAGGCGGCCAAGAGGGGGTCCTTCCGAGGGCTCGGACTCACTACGCGCGTACCGGTCCCACAATCGAGCACTCCAAAAGAAATCCCAGATCAGGGATGCTCAGTCGACGGTGCTCAAGCGTGGGCATGCCCCTGGTGACGGACAGGAGGCAGCTAACAGGCAGCGCAAAGGGTCAGTGTAGCCACTTGGCACACTGATGTCCAGAGCGGGTTTTGATACGACCCACGACTCCCTCGGAGGCTTGCTGTTGTCAGCCACCGCGGCAGACCCCTCGCCGCAGTGACGCCATATCCACACTGCCCTGTTCGCCATCGATCCATGCCTCGGATCCCGGATCGATGTGACGACGCGTCCTGAGAATTGCGCGCTGCGTGCGGTTCGTCAAGGCCCCCCTGTCCGAAGCCGCGTACGACGAAGATCACCATACTCGGCACAGCTCCCAGTGCAAGGCACCCGTCACGGGAACGCCGAAGGGCGACCACCCACATGGGTGATCGCCCTTGGCGAGCAATCCGTTACACCCGAAGGTGCGCGGGACGCTGGTTCACCGAGTCAGCGACTCGGGGAGCCAGTGAGGTCACTTGACCTCGACGGAGGCGCCGGCGCCCTCGAGGGCCTCCTTGGCCTTGTCCGCGGCGTCCTTGGCGACCTTCTCGAGGACCGGCTTCGGGGTGCCGTCGACGAGGTCCTTGGCCTCCTTCAGACCCAGCGAGGTCAGCTCACGCACGACCTTGATGACCTGGATCTTCTTGTCGCCGGCGCCGGTCAGGATGACGTCGAACTCGTCCTGCTCGGCAGCGGCCTCCTCGCCACCGGCGGCGGCGCCGCCGGCGGCGACGGCGACGGCGGCCGGGGCGGCGGCGGTGACGTCGAACTTCTCCTCGAAGGCCTTCACGAACTCGGAGAGCTCGATGAGGGTCATCTCCTCGAACTGTGCGAGCAGGTCGTCCTGGCTGAGCTTCGCCATGATGGCGTCCTTCCACTAATTCGGCTGGTGCCGGATGTACATGTGTGGCGGGCGTACGTTCGGGCCCGCTGCGACCGACGCCCTAGCGGGCGGCGGTCATGACGCGAGCCGAATTACTCGGCACCGCCCTGCTCGGCCTGCTTGGCGCGAAGCGCTTCCGCGGTGCGGACGAACTTCGACGGAAGCGCCTGGAAGAGCGCGGCAGTCTGGGACTGCTTGCCCTTCATGGCACCCGCCAGCTTGCTGAGCAGAACCTCGCGGGACTCGAGGTCCGCAAGCTTCTTGATCTCGTCGGCGGACAGCGCCTTGCCTTCAAGGACACCGCCCTGAATGACGAGAGCGGGGTTCTCCTTGGCGAAGTCACGAAGACCCTTCGCCGCCTCGACCGGGTCACCGGTCACGAAGGCGACAGCCGTCGAGCCCTTGAGGTGCTCGTCCAGCGGGATCCCGGCCTCGTTGGCCGCGATCTTGGTCAGCGTGTTCTTCACCACACGGTACTGAGCGTTCTCGCCGAGAGAACGGCGGAGCTGCTTGAGCTGCGCCACGGTCAGTCCGGTGTAGGACGTCACAACAGTTGCGTTGGACGCACGGAGCTTCTCCGTGATCTCCGCAACGGCTGCGACCTTGTCGGACGTCGCCATGAGCCTCGGCCTCCTTCCGGGGTGATGATCCTCGACTGACCTTTCGATCAGCCGCGTTCGCCGGACCGCCTGCATCAGGCACGTGAAGAAGGGAGCTCTACAAGACGAAACGCCCCGGCGCGGGCGCACGGGGCGTGGCTCGACCGGACGGATCGTAAGATCCGGCGGGAGCTACTCCACAGACACCTGCGCGGGCCGTCCGCAGTTCAGCGGATTCCTTCGGCCACCACGCCCACAGGATGGGCACGGCAACGACCAGCGGTCTTTGGCTTCCGTGGAAGAGTACGCGAAGGCGTACGCGCCGAGCAAATCGGGCCCGGCGCGCGTGCCCCGCGGTCGCGCTCAGACGTCGCCGTCGGTACCGCCGATGCCTGCCTGATCGCCCTCGCCGTTCTCGCCGTCCTCGCCCAAGGCGTCCTCCCCGATCTTCTTCAGCATCTCCACGAGGTCAACGGTTTCGCTGGCGGGCGGGGTCTCCACCTCAGCCTTGGTGTCGTAGTCGGAGTACTTCGCCGACATCTTGACCGTGCCCTCGGGGCTGTCCATGCCGACGTCCATCCGGACCGGGTAGCCGTCCTCGTTCACCCAGACCTCGGTGTCGTACCCCTTGATGCCCGCCTTCTCGATCGTGTCGAGGAGCTCGTCGCGATCCTTCTTGTCCAGCATGCTGAGGGAGTCGTTGCTCTCCGCCATCTCCGAGACGGTGAGCGTGCCCTTGTAGTGCTGGGTCTCCACGCCGTCGACCTTCTGCGGACCGACGTGCTTGAGGTTGGGCGACTCCAGCAGCATCGCCAGCTGCTCCGCCGGGTCCTGGTTCATGTCGTCCAGACCGCCGGTCATCTGCTTCATGAGGTCGGCGTCGCCGGACTCCTCGGCCATGGCGGCCAGGTCCAGCTTCATCCAGCGCTTGCCGTCCATCTCGTCCTTGGCGGCATCGCCCATGTCCATGTACATGACGTTGTCGCGCCAGAGCATCCGGATCTTGTCCGGGGCTCCCGGTGCGCTGCCGAAGGCCGAGCCGTCCATCGTGACGTCCATGACGGTCGGGTCCCAGCCCATGACGCCGGAGAGCTTCAGATCGCCGCCCCCCTCCATGCCCTCCGTGCCCTCCATGCCCTCGGGCATCTGGACCGACACATCGATCTTGGCCGACTTGGCGGCCGCGGTCTTCTCGTACGCGGCGGTCAGGACATCCGTCGCCGTCGAACGGGACTGGTCCTTCTCGCGCCACTTGCCCGCGATTCCGTCGTCGCTGCCACCGCAGCCCGCGACACCGACCATGGCCGCCGAGGCCACCAGTGCCACTCCGGTCCGCCGGTACGCCCGCTGGTGCATACGTGTGCTCATGTCCCCACCCTTGTGTGATGTCGTTCTTCCCGGACGCTATCGCATCGCCCGAACCACTCGAACAGAAAAAGCCAGGGCCCCGCGCCCCCCGACGAGTCGAGGAGTGCGGGGCCCGGCCACGCTTCAGCGCACCGTCAGGTTCAGACGGCGGCCGGGTCCTCCTCGACGAGGAGGTTGCGGGTGCGGTTCGCGTCCAGCGGAATGCCGGGGCCCATCGTGGTGGTGATGGCGGCCTTCTTGATGTAGCGGCCCTTCGCGGCGGACGGCTTCAGACGGAGGATCTCCTCCAGCGCCGCGCCGTAGTTCTCCACCAGCTGGGTGTCGTCGAAGGACACCTTGCCGATGATGAAGTGCAGGTTCGCGTGCTTGTCGACACGGAACTCGATCTTGCCGCCCTTGATGTCGTTGACAGCCTTGGCGACATCGGGGGTGACGGTGCCGGTCTTCGGGTTCGGCATCAGACCACGCGGGCCGAGGACCCGGCCGAGGCGGCCGACCTTGCCCATGAGGTCCGGGGTGGCGACGACGGCGTCGAAGTCCAGACGGCCCTTCGACACCTCGTCGATCAGCTCGTCGGAGCCGACGATGTCGGCGCCCGCGGCGAGCGCGGCCTCGGCACGGTCACCGGTCGCGAAGACCAGGACCCGGGCGGTCTTACCGGTGCCGTGCGGGAGGTTCACGGTGCCACGGACCATCTGGTCGGCCTTGCGCGGGTCGACGCCCAGACGGAAGGCGACCTCGACGGTGCCGTCGAACTTGGTCGCGGAGGTCTCCTTGGCGAGACGGACGGCCTCGAGCGGGGCGTAGAGCTTGTCCCGGTCGATCTTCGCGTCCGCAGCGCGGAGAGTCTTGCTGCGCTTCACTGCTACTCCTGGAGTTCAGGGATGGAGTTGTGGTGCGGGCCAGCGCTGGCCCTGCCACAGGGGTTCGAGACGGGTGGGGTTCAGCCCTCGACCGTGATGCCCATGGAACGGGCGGTGCCAGCGATGATCTTGGACGCGGCGTCCAGGTCGTTGGCGTTGAGGTCTTCCATCTTGGTCTGCGCGATCTCGCGGATCTGCGCCTCGGTGACCTTGGCGACCTTGGTCTTGTGCGGCTCGCCGGAGCCCTTCTCGACGCCCGCGGCCTTGAGAATCATCTTGGCGGCCGGCGGGGTCTTGGTGATGAAGGTGAAGGAGCGGTCCTCGTAGACCGTGATCTCCACCGGCACGACCCAACCGCGCTGCGACTCGGTCGCGGCGTTGTAGGCCTTGCAGAACTCCATGATGTTGACGCCGTGCTGACCCAGCGCGGGGCCGACCGGCGGGGCCGGGTTGGCTGCGCCGGCCTGGATCTGGAGCTTGATAAGCCCCGTGACCTTCTTCTTCTTGGGAGGCATTGCTCTCTCCGGGTCCTAGTGAGAGTGATCCGCCCACATCCGGTCATCCGGATGGAGGCATACCGCACAACGATAACGGGTATCTGTATGCGGCTAAAAACCGAGCAGGTCAGACCGGCTTTGGGGGCCGGTCTGACCTGGTCGGAAGCGGTGGTGCCAGAGGTCCAGAAGTCAGTTCTTCTGAATCTGGTCGAAACTCAGCTCGACCGGGGTCTCGCGGCCGAAGATCTCGACCAGGCCCTTGACCTTCTTCGAGTCGGCGTTGATCTCGTTGATCGTCGCCTGCAGCGTCGCGAACGGGCCGTCGGTGACGGTGACCGAGTCGCCGACCTCGAAGTCCAGGACCTGGACCTCGACCTTGCGCTGCGGCGTCGGCTTGCCCTCGGCCTCGGCGGCCTCGCGGGCGGCCTTCTCCTCGGCCTCCGGGGCGAGCATCTTGACGATCTCGTCCAGGGTCAGCGGGTACGGGTCGTAGGCGTTGCCCACGAAGCCGGTGACGCCAGGGGTGTTGCGGACGACGCCCCAGGACTCGTTCGTCAGGTCCATGCGCACCAGGACGTAGCCGGGGAGCTTGTTCTGACGGATGGTCTTGCGGTCGCCGTTCTTGATCTGGACGACCTCTTCCTGCGGCACCTCGGCCTGGAAGATGAAGTCCTCGACGTTCAGCGAGACGGCGCGCTGCTCCAGGTTGGTCTTCACGCGGTTCTCGTAACCGGCGTAGGTGTGGATGACGTACCACTCGCCGGGCAGGAAGCGGAGCTCCTCGCGCAGGGCCGCGATCGGGTCGACCGGCTCGGCGGGCTCGACGTCCGCGGCCTCGGCCTCGGTCTCGTCCGCGGCTTCGGTCTCGTCCGCGGCTTCGTCCGTGGCCTCGGTCGCGTCGGCGTCGGTCGCGTCAGCATCGGTCGAGGCGGCGCTCTCGGACGCGTCCTCGACGTGCAGGGCGGCCTCTTCCGCGGGCGTGCCCGCGGCGGCGTCGGCAGCCTCGGCCTGGTCCGGGTCCAGGGAGTCCGCCGCCTCGACGATGCCGAGCTCGTCCGCTACGGACTCGACAGCGCCCCCGCGAGGCTCAGCGGCGTCGTTCAGGTTCGGGTCAGACACTGTGGCTGCTTCTTCCTGGATACATATGGGTGGAACGCGCGAAGGGACGCCGAGAGGGCGCCCTTCACTCGACTTCTGGTTCTAGCCGAAGACGTACTTGACGGCTTCCGCGAAGCCGAAGTCAACCGTCATCACGAACGCGATCATGATGACAACGAAGATAATGACCACTGTGGTGTAAGTGGTGAGCTGATGACGAGTCGGCCAGACGACCTTGCGGAGTTCGGCGACGATCTGCCGGTAGAAGAGCGCGAAGCGGCCGAACGGGCCCTTCTTGGCGCGCTTGCCGCCCTTGCGGCCCTTCTTCTTGTCCGCCTCGTCCGGGGCATCAGGCATGTCGATGGAGCCCACGGCGTCCGTCACTCGTCCTCACCTGATTCCGGGTCGTGGCCGTGCCGCGCCCGGCTGAGCCGCACGGCTGTGCATTGCGGTACATACATGCGCACACATCCTGGCGAAAGGTGTGTGTAGCAGGGCCGGAGGGACTTGAACCCCCAACCGCTGGTTTTGGAGACCAGTGCTCTACCAATTGAGCTACGACCCTTTGATTTCCCCCAACCTACCGCATCCACCCGAGTGCGCGGTGTGCGCACGGTGGGCGCGGCCGATGAGGGCCAACGAGGGAAGAGTGTACGTGGTCTGCGCCTCCGCGTCGAACAGACTGCGCTGCGCCCGCGCTTCGGCCTGTGTTGTGATGGGGTCCATGAGCGCTGCAACTCCTCCGACCGAGCGCCGGGTCTCCGCCCGCATCGGTGCGATCTCCGAGTCCGCCACCCTCGCCGTCGACGCCAAGGCCAAGGCCCTCAAGGCCGCCGGGCGCCCGGTGATCGGCTTCGGTGCGGGCGAGCCCGACTTCCCGACGCCGGACTACATCGTCGAGGCCGCCGTCGAGGCCTGCCGCAACCCGAAGTACCACCGCTACACCCCGGCCGGCGGCCTGCCCGAGCTGAAGGCCGCCATCGCCGCGAAGACGCTGCGCGACTCCGGCTATGAGGTCGAGGCCGCGAACGTCCTGGTCACCAACGGCGGCAAGCAGGCCATCTACGAGGCCTTCGCCACGATCCTGGATCCGGGCGACGAGGTCATCGTGCCGACCCCGTACTGGACCACGTACCCCGAGTCGATCCAGCTCGCGGGCGGTGTGCCGGTGTACGTCACCGCGGACGAGACCACCGGCTACCGGGTCTCCGTGGAGCAGCTCGAGGCCGCCGTCACGGAGAACACCAAGGTCCTCCTCTTCGTCTCGCCGTCGAACCCGACCGGCGCGGTCTACACGCGCGAGCAGGTCGAGGAGATCGGCCGCTGGGCCGCCGAGAAGGGCCTGTGGGTCCTGACCGACGAGATCTACGAGCACCTGGTGTACGGCGACGCCGAGTTCTGCTCACTGCCGGTGGTCGTGCCCGAGCTGCGCGACAAGTGCGTCGTCGTGAACGGCGTCGCCAAGACGTACGCGATGACCGGCTGGCGGGTCGGCTGGGTCGTCGGCCCGAAGGACGTGGTCAAGGCCGCGGCCAACCTCCAGTCGCACGCCACGTCCAACGTCTCCAACGTGGCGCAGGCCGCCGCCATCGCGGCCGTGTCCGGCGATCTGACCGCCGTGGCCGAGATGCGTACGGCCTTCGACCGGCGCCGTCAGACCATCGTGCGGATGCTGAACGAGATCGACGGCGTCGTCTGCCCCGAGCCCGAGGGCGCGTTCTACGCGTACCCCTCGGTGAAGGGCCTGCTCGGCAAGGAGATCCGCGGCAAGCGCCCGGCCACCACGGTCGAGCTGGCCGCGCTGATCCTGGACGAGGTCGAGGTCGCGGTCGTACCGGGCGAGGCCTTCGGCACGCCGGGCTACCTGCGGCTCTCGTACGCGCTGGGCGACGAGGACCTGGTCGAGGGCGTCTCGCGGATGCAGAAGCTGCTGGCCGAGGCGCGGGACTGACGCGCACGCGCGCGTAGGCGCGAGCGGGCCCCCGGCTTCGGCCGGGGGCCCGTTTGTTCGTTCGGGCCGGTACCTCGTGGGAGAAAGCGGCTACCCGGACGGCGGTTCCGTACGGCAAGATCGGTGAATGGCGCGCGTACGTGATCTGACCCAGCTGCCCAAGGCCCATCTGCATCTGCACTTCACCGGGTCGATGCGGCCCTCGACCCTGATCGAGCTCGCCGACAAGTACGGCGTCCATCTGCCCGACGCGCTGACCAGCGGGGAGCCGCCGCGGCTGCGGGCGACGGACGAGCGGGGCTGGTTCCGCTTCCAGCGGCTGTACGACATGGCCCGCTCGTGTCTGCGCGAGCCCGACGACATCCAGCGGCTGGTGCGCGAGACCGCGCAGGAGGATCTCGCGGACGGCTCGGGCTGGCTGGAGATCCAGGTCGATCCGACCTCGTACGCGCCCCGGCTCGGCGGGCTGATCCCGGCGCTGGAGATCATCCTGGACGCGGTGGACTCCGCGTCCCGCGAGACCGGGCTCGGGATACGCGTGCTGGTGGCGGCGAACCGGATGAAGCACCCGCTGGACGCGCGGACGCTGGCGCGGCTCGCGGTGCGCTACGCGGACCGCGGGATCGTCGGCTTCGGGCTCTCCAACGACGAGCGGCGCGGCATGGCCAGGGACTTCGACCGGGCCTTCGCGATCGCCCGCGAGGGCGGGCTGCTCGCGGCGCCGCACGGCGGTGAGCTGACCGGGCCCGCGTCGGTGCGGGACTGCCTGGACGACCTGGCCGCGGCGCGGATCGGGCACGGCGTACGGGCCGCGGAGGACCCGGCGCTGCTGCGGCGGCTCGCAGAGCGCGGGGTGACCTGCGAGGTGTGCCCGGCGTCCAATGTCGCGCTCGGGGTGTACGACAAGCCCGAGGACGTACCGCTGCGCACCCTGTACGACGCCGGGGTGCCGATGGCGCTGGGCGCGGACGACCCGCTGCTGTTCGGGTCGCGGCTGGCCGCGCAGTACGAGATCGCGCGCACCCGGCACGGGTTCGACGACGCCGAGCTGGCCGAGCTGGCCCGCCAGTCGGTCCGCGCGTCGGCCGCGCCCGCGGACGTACGGCAGCGCCTGCTGACCGGCGTCGACGCCTGGCTGAACGCCGACTGACGCGACTGAGCGGCTGAACGGCTGAACGGCTGAACCAGACGTCAGCCGATCCCCCGCAACCGCTCCCGCATGGCCGCTTCGTGGCGGCGCTTGAGCTGGGGCTCGGCGTACAGCGACGCGGCGATCGGGAAGCTCTGCTCGTAGAACAGCGCGGCGGCGCGGGCGATCTCGGTGAGGTTCTGCTCGACGCTCCGCTCCCCCGGCTCCTCGATGAGCTGACGCAGCAGCGGGGCCAGCCGCGGCAGTCGCTCGCGCAGCACGGTCACGAACAGTTCTTCCTTGCTCGCGAAGTACTTGTAGAGCGCGGCCTCGGAGCAGCCCGCCTCCTTGGCGATCTCCTTGGTGGTAGCCCGGACGAGCCCGACGCTGAGCATCAGGGTGTGCGCGGCGTCCAGGATCCGACCCGGCCAGGCTGACGGTGACCGGCGAAGGGCTCCAGGTGCGTACGGCGGATCTCTCCGACCCGGAGGCACTGGGCTCCGCCGTGTCGGGGCGCGACGCGGTGCTCTCCGGCCTCGGGGCCCGCGGCATGCGGGACGCCCGCGCGGGGATCGCGACGCGGCTCACCCGTCCGGTTCTCCAGGCGCTGGACATGGAGGGCGCCCGGCGCTTCCTCGCGGTGAGCGCGGCCCCGCTGGCGCCGCAGCCGAAGGACCAGACGCTGGTGCAGCGCCGCGTGGTGGGGCCGCTGGTCGGCACCCTGCTGCGGCCCGTCTACACGGACCTCGCGCGGATGGAGGAATGCGTCGGGCGGAGCGCGACGAACTGGACGCTGGTACGCCCCCCGAAGCTGCTGAACAGGCCGCTGACGCGCGCGTACCGGACGGCGTACAACGAGAACCTGCGCGGCGGCGGGATCATCGGGCGGGCCGATGTGGCCCACGCGATGCTGGCGATGATCGACGACCCGGCGGCGTTCTAGCAGGCCGTGACGGTCGCCTACTAGGCCTAGGGGCCGACGGGATCCAGGGGGCCGACGAGAGGTCCAGGGGGCCGGCGGGAGGTCCAGGGGTCGGCTAGAGGCTGACGCCGACCGTCACCGGCTCGTTGACCAGCGTGACTCCGAAGGCGTCCCGCACCCCGGCGACGACCTCGCGGGCGAGGGCGAGCAGGTCGTCCGTGGTGGCCTCGCCGCGATTGGTGAGGGCCAGCGTGTGCTTGGTGGAGATCCGGGCCGGTCCGGCGCCGTACCCCTTGGTGAACCCGGCCTTGTCGATCAGCCAGGCCGCCGAGGTCTTGGTACGGCCCTCGCCCGCCGGGTACGCGGGCGGGGTGACGTCGGGGCCGAGCCGGTCGGCCACGCGCGCGTGGAAGGCCGCGAGCTCATCCGCGTCGAGGACCGGGTTGGTGAAGAACGACCCGGCCGACCAGGTGTCGTGGTCCTCGGGGTCGAGCACCATGCCCTTGCCCGCGCGCAGCTTCAGCACCGTCTCGCGCGCGGTGGCCAGCGGGACGCGGTCGCCCGCCTCGACGCCGAGCGCGCGGGCCGTCTCGGGGTACTTCAGGGGCGCGCTCAGCCCGTCGGCGTCCTCCAGCTCGAAGCGGACGCGCAGGACGACGTAGCGGCCGGGGTCGGCCTTGAAGCGGCTGTGGCGGTACGCGAAGGCGCATTCCGCGTTCGGCAGGGTGACCGTCTGGCCGGTCGTCCGGTCGTACGCGACGACTTCGGTGATGACGGAGGAGACCTCCTGGCCGTACGCGCCGACGTTCTGGATCGGCGTGGCGCCGGCGGAGCCCGGAATTCCGGCTAGGCACTCGATGCCCGCGAGGCCCGCGTCGACGGTGCGGGCGACGGCGTCGGTCCACACCTCGCCCGCCGCGAGCTCCAGCTTCGTACCGTCGAGCGCGAAGCCGGTGGTGGCGATCCGCAGGGCGGTTCCGGCGAAGCCCTGGTCCCCGATGACCAGGTTGCTGCCGCCGCCGATGACCAGCAGTTCGGTACCGGCGGCGTCGGCCGCGCGGACGGCCGCGACCACCTCGTCGTCGGTCGTCGCGGTGATCAGTCGGGTCGCGGGGCCACCGAGCCGGAAGGTGGTCAGCGGGGCGAGTGGGGCGTCGTGGAGTTCCTGCACGCGCTCAAGGGTACGAGAACGGCCCCGCGGATCCGGGCGGGGCCGCTGCCGACGTCTACCGCTACCGTCCGCCGCCTGCCGTCGGTCGCTTGCCGTCCGCCGACGCCGTCCGTCCGGCACCTGCCGTCCGTTCGATGCCTGCCGTCCGTCCGCCGCCGTCAGGCGAGCTGCACGACCGCGCGGGCCATGCCGAGGACCTTCTGGCCCGCGCTCATCGCGGTCAGGTCGACACGCACCCGGTTGTCGTCCAGCTTGGCCGCGACCTTGCCGCTGACCTCGATGACCGCGCCCTCGTCGTCGTTCGGGACGACGACCGGCTTGGTGAAGCGCACGCCGTACTCGGCCACCGCGCCCGGATCGCCGACCCAGTCGGTCACCACGCGGGCCGCCTCGGCCATGGTGAACATGCCGTGCGCGATGACGTCCGGCAGCCCGACCTCACGCGCGAACTTCTCGTTCCAGTGGATCGGGTTGAAGTCGCCGGACGCGCCCGCGTACCGCACGAGCGTCGCGCGCGTCACGGGGAATGCCTGGGCCGGCAGCTCGGTGCCGACCTCGACGTCGTCATAGGAGATCTTCGCTGCCATCGTCACGCCTCCTCGGCCGCGCGCGCCACGAGCTTGATGGAGGTGGTCACCACATGCTCGCCCGTCTCGTCGTGGACCTCACCGCGGATGTCCAGGATGTCGTTGCCCGCCATGGACTTGATCGCCTCGATGGTCGAGGTGACCGTCAGCCGGTCCCCCGCGCGCACCGGGCGGGTGTACGCGAACTTCTGGTCGCCGTGCACCACCCTGCTGTAGTCCAGGCCCAGCCGCGGGTCCGCGATGACCTCGCCCGCGGCCTTGAAGGCGATCGCGAAGACGAAGGTCGGCGGGGCGATCACATCCGGGTAGCCGAGCGCCTTGGCGGCGTCCGGGTCGGTGTAGGCGGGGTTGGCGTCCCCCACCGCCTCCGCGAATTCACGGATCTTCTCGCGCCCGACCTCATAAGGGTCGGTGGGCGGGTAGGTCCGCCCGACGAAGGACTGGTCGAGCGCCATGTGCTCGGCACCTCCTACAGCAGAGTCGATGTGACAAAACGACGCGAGGCCGCCCCCGCAAAAGGGGACGGCCTCGCGTACGAGCCTGTTTCAGCGCGTCTCGCGGTGCGCGGTGTGCGCGTTGCAACGCGGGCAGTGCTTCTTCATCTCAAGACGGTCCGGGTTGTTGCGCCGGTTCTTCTTGGTGATGTAGTTCCGCTCCTTGCACTCCACGCAGGCCAGCGTGATCTTCGGGCGGACGTCGGTGGCAGCCACGTGAGTGCTCCTTGACGGACGGATGGACGGATGAACGCAGACAAGAGTAGCCGACCGGAGGACCGACCCCACAATCGGCTACTGTTCGTAGCGGTGACCGGACTTGAACCGGTGACACAGCGATTATGAGCCGCTTGCTCTACCGACTGAGCTACACCGCTTTGATGCGGGGTCCCTCACCGGGAGGTGAGGGTGCCGCACATCAGAGCCCCAAAACGGAATCGAACCGTTGACCTTCTCCTTACCATGGAGACGCTCTGCCGACTGAGCTATTGGGGCGAGCGATGAAGACATTACACGGTCGGCCACCGGTTCCCCAAATCCGTTTACCCAAGTCCGTTCGGGCGGGCAACCCCACCCGCCGCTCCCGTATCGGACCCCGTACCGGATCCCGTATCGGATCCCGTATCGGCCCCGCGCCGGACGCCCTCCGCCGGTATGACTATTCGGGCTACTCCCCGGACTTCCCCGAAGCGGACCGCCCCGCGTCCTAGGCTCGCGTCAGCTACGTGATCTTGCCGTGGCCACCGTGGTCCCCACCTTCCAGTCCCCAGCCCTCGGTCTCCAGCCTCAGGAGCGCGATGCCCGACAGCCAGCCGCAGCCGCCGCGCCGTGACGAGACCCCCGACGACGCCCACTCGCTGCTGCTCTGCGGGGCCCGGCTCACCGACGGCAGGACCGTGGACGTACGGCTCGGCCACGGGCGGGTCGAGGCGGTCGGGACCGCGGGCAGCCTCACCGCGCGCACCACGCACACCGCGCGCGTGAACCTCGACGGCTATCTGCTGCTGCCCGCGCCCGCGGAGCCGCACGCGCACAGCGAAACGGCGCTCTCCGCGGGCGCGGCCGCCGACGCGGTGCCAGCCGCTTCCGCGGCGGGTCCTGTCTCGTACGACGGCCTGGAGGTCCAGCGGCGTACCACCGAGGCCGCGCTGCTCCAGCTCGGACACGGCGCCACAGCCCAGCGCTCGCACGTCGGAGTCGGTGACGCGGCGGGGCTGGGCGCGCTGGAGGCGGTGCTCCAGGCGCGCCGGTCGCTGCGCGGGCTCGCCGGCCTGACGGCCGTCGCGGTGCCCCGGCTGCTGACCGGGGCGGCGGGCGCCGACGGGCGCGCGATGCTGCGGGACGCGGTCCGGATGGGCGCCGGTGTGGTGGGCGGCCGCCCCGACCTCGATCCCGACCCGGCCGGGTACGCGGCGGTGGTCCTGGAGCTCGCGGCCGAGCACGGCTGCGCGGTCGACCTGCACACCGGCGGCGACGATCCGGCGTGGCTCGCGCGGTTCGCGGAGATGGCGGGCGGGCTGCGGCCGCGGGTGGCGGTCGGGCCGTGCGGCCAGCTCGGCAGGGCGCCTGCCGAGCTGGCGTCCCGTACCGCCGAGGCGCTCGCCGCGGCCGGGGTGTCGGTGGTCTGCCTGCCACAGGGCGACTGCGGGGGGCTGGCCGGGCGCGGGATGACGACGGCGCCCGTACGGCTGCTGCGAGCCGCCGGGGTGCGGGTGGCGGCGGGCAGCGGCGCGCTGCGGGACGCGGCGAATCCGGTGGGGCGCGGGGATCCGCTGGAGGCCGCGTATCTGCTGGCCGCGCAGCACGGGCTCGCGCCCGACGCGGCGTACGGCGCGGTCAGCTCGGCGGCACGGGAGGCGCTGGGGCTGCCCGAGGTGCGCGTGGCGGCCGGTTTCCCGGCCGAGCTGCTGGCCGTGCGCGGCGAGGGTCTCGCGGGGGCGCTGTCACTCGCGTACAGCCGGATCGTGGTGCATCAGGGGCGGGTGGTGGCGCGGACCAGTGCGGTGCGCGAGTACTGCGACTCCGCGGTCGCGGTGGCCCTCGACCTGCCCCGGCAGGGCCGCGCGAAGAGCACCGGCCCGTCCTGAACGGACGCGCGCGTAGCGTGAAACGCCTCGCCGTGAGGGCGCGTTCGAGGTTGCGCGGCGCGGCCGCCCGACCCGGCGTACGGTCGGAGGCATGCGCATTGTCATCGCGGGCGGACACGGACAGATCGCACTGCGCCTTGAGCGGCTGCTCAGCGCGCGGGGCTACGAGGTCGCGGGCCTGATCCGCGACCCCGGCCAGGGCGACGACCTACGGGAGGCCGGCGCCGAACCCGTCCTGTGCGACCTGGAGTCGGCCACGGCCGAAGAGGTCGCGGCCCATCTCCAGGGCGCCACCGCGGCCGTCTTCGCGGCCGGTGCGGGCCCCGGCAGCGGGACCGGACGCAAGGACACCGTGGACCGGGCGGCCGCGGTCCTGTTCGCCGAGGCCGCGGAACGGGCCGGGGCACGCCGGTACATCGCGGTCTCCGCGATGGGCGCCAGCCCGTCCCGTCCGGGTGACGAGGTCTTCGACGCCTATCTGCGCGCCAAGGGCGAGGCCGACGCCGACCTCCGCGCCCGCGAGGGCCTCGACTGGACGATCCTGCGCCCCGGCCTGCTGACGGACGACCCCGGCACCGGCCTGGTCCGCCTGGAGGCGTCGACCGGCCGCGGCCCGATCCCCCGCGACGACGTGGCGATGGCGATCGCGGAACTGCTGGACACGCCGGGGGCGGCGGGCCTGACCCTGGAGCTGATCAGCGGCACGACGCCGATCCCGGTCGCGATGAAGGACATCGCGGGCAACTGACGGCGTGCCCGGCGAGCCCGGCGAGGACGACGCCCTGCCGCCCTCGGCCAGGCGGCGGCGCGTCCACTCGAACTCGCCTGAGCCGAACCGCATGACAAAGGGCCCTTGGCCTGCGTCAGTCGCAGGCCAAGGGCCCTTTGTTTCCGTGTGGCGGCGCCAGGATTCGAACCTGGGAAGGCTGAGCCGGCAGATTTACAGTCTGCTCCCTTTGGCCGCTCGGGCACACCGCCGGGTTTGCCGCCGTGGAGCCCCGCTCTGCGGCGGATCTCCCTGGCAACGACGTAAACAATACCTGATGCACAGGGGTGCTTCGCCACCCGGTTTACCGGGCACCGGCGCGCGCGGGGGTGGCTAGGCTTTGAACCCCGAACCCCCGAGCTACAAGGAGCCACAGGACATGGCCGACTCCAGTTTCGACATCGTCTCGAAGGTCGAGCGGCAGGAGGTCGACAACGCCCTCAACCAGGCTGGCAAGGAGATCTCCCAGCGCTACGACTTCCGCAACGTGGGCGCCTCGATCGCCTGGTCCGGCGAGAAGATCCTGATGGAGGCGAATTCGGAGGAGCGGGTCAAGGCGATCCTCGACGTCTTCCAGTCCAAGCTGGTCAAGCGCGGGATCTCGCTGAAGGCCCTGGACGCCGGCGAGCCGCAGGTCTCCGGCAAGGAGTACAAGATCTTCGCCTCGATCCAGGAGGGCATCTCCCAGGAGAACGCCAAGAAGGTGGCGAAGATCATCCGCGACGAGGGCCCGAAGGGCGTGAAGGCCCAGGTGCAGGGCGACGAGCTGCGGGTCACCTCCAAGAGCCGGGACGACCTGCAGGCCGTACAGGCGCTGCTCAAGGGCCAGGACTTCGACTTCGCCCTGCAGTTCGTGAACTACCGCTGATCAAGTCGTCTGACCTGCACGGACGTTGCTAAGCAGACTTCACAGGGCACAACGGGGGCACATCGCCGAGGCCAGCCTCGACCGCCGCTCTCGTTGTGTCCTTCTCATCGGGCCACAGATGCGTGTACGTGTCGAGGGTGATCGACGGCTTCGCATGGCCGAGCCGCTTCTGCACCGTCTTGACGTTCTCCCGGTGCCTGATGAGCAGCGAGGCGTAGAAGTGCCGTAGGTCGTGCAGGCTGGCGCCGTCCGGCGCCTCGACGCGGGACGGTTCGCCGCCCTCGGGTTTCCCGCTGCGAACCCACGTCGTACGCGCCCGCTCGTACGCCTCGGCGAGCGCCTTGTTCGCCCTCCGCCGAGTTCTCCCCCATACATGGGACCAGGCGCCACGCCGGACCGGCTTGCGGTCCTGGTTGGGGAAGATCAGCCGCGCGGTGCGCTGGCGGGGCTTTCGCGGGTCGGTCCGGTCCTCGATCTTCACTGCGGGTGCGGGGAACCGTTCAAGGTGCGCGGCCAGCGCGTCCACCGCCGCTTTGGTGAGCGGCACCGTGCGGTAGCTCTCGTGCGTCTTGGGCTCGCCGAGGTACGGCTCGCCCTCCTCGGGGTCGATGAGTTGCTGCCGAACGGTCACTTCGCGGCGCAGGAAGTCGACGCCGTCGACCTCAAGCCCGAACAACTCCCCCTGCCTGAGGCCGGATGACGCGGCGAGCAGGAAGAGGGCGCGGTAGCGGGCGGGGGCCGCGTCGACGAGCGCGCGCACGGCGTCCGCGTGCAACGGCACGATCTCGGCCTTGCGCTGCCTCGGCAGTCGCACGCCCTCGCAGGGGTTACTCGCGATGATCCGGTCACGTACGGCTGTCTGCATTGGCGTGATCAGGTAGGTGTACGTCACGGCCAGCGTCGAGGGGGCGAGCACCTGCGACCGGTCCTTGATCCAGGTCTGTACGTCCGAGGGCCGGATGCTGGATATCGGGCGGTCGCCAAACGCCGGGTAGACGTGATTACGCAGCCCGCGCTCGACGCGAGAGGCCGTGGTCGGCCGGTGTACCGCCGAGGTCCGCCACCGCTCGGCGACGGCCCTGAAGCTCTCCTTGCCCGCGGCGGGGTCGACGTACAGGCCGCGGTCGAGGTCGGCCTTGACGGTGGCCGCGCGAGTCTCGGCCGCGGCGCGCTTGTCGAAGTTCTCTTTGCGCTGCTTCCCGCTGGCGTCGCGCCAACGGACTTGCCACCGCTTGCCCGTGCCGTGCTCGCCGCTCGGGACGAGCTTGCGCGTCTTGCTGGTGTGCTCGGCGCACGCCTTGTCGTCCTTGCCCGGGCGCGACTTGTGCCACCTGTCGTAGACCTCAGCCATTCGATTCCTTCCCCTTGATGGGTCCGATGTCTGCGTGGTCGAGCGGTTCCGGCTCGCCGGGCCGCTTCTCGTGCGCCTTGACGACGGGTTCCAGCTCGGCCACGAGCGAGCGTGTGATGTGGCCACGCGCGGACTGGAGCGCGCGCTTTCCTTCCGGCAGTTCGCCCCGCTCTCGCAGGCGCGCCTCGCGTTCCGCGGCGAGGCCGTGCCCCCAGGTCTCGCGCGCGGCGTACGCGACGTAATGCGGAGTGGTGCCGATCCGCTTCGCCGCTTTGGTCTCCGCGTCGTCGGGCCTGTCCTGCGTATAGCGCAGTTGGGCGTTGGGCGGCCATGGAGAGTTCGCTTCCATGTAGGCCAACGCCTGTGCCGTTCGACGGGCGGTCTCTTCTGCCGTCTGATCGCTGACGCCCTTCACATGCCAGCCGCCGGGGGCGTGCAGCGCGCGAGAACTCGGATTGTGGTCGCCGCCGAGCACGCGGCGTACCTCGCGCTCGTAGACACCGACCTCGGACGTCAGCCACACGGTCCCCTCGGGCAACAGGTCACCTAGCGGGCGCCCGTAGACGAGCGGCAGCATGACCAACTCGACAGCGGAGAGCGCGCGGCGCCCCCGCTCGATCTGACCGACAGTCGGCCTGTGCCACGAGAGGCCGAGTTGCTGCGCGGTGCGCGCCACGTCTTCCGCAGTGCGGCCCGCGTCCTCCCGCACGCTCTGGAGCCGCTTCCCGATCGCTTCACTGAAGGTGGGGGCCTGCGACAGGGCGCGTGCCCAACGCTCCTGGTCATCCGCGGCGGGGGCGGAGTTGCCCGCCACGGGCCCGCCCTCCGGTGCTCGTTCCTTGCCATCACTTCGCTCCATGGAGCGCAACAGTACATTCCGCTGGACACGGGTGCGGAAGATCGCTAAGTTTCGAGAGCACGAATTCATAACGCTTCAACTAGAGGAGTCGAACACCGTGCCTCGCGCCCCGCTCTCCAGCGTCACCACCTCGGACCGCCGCAAGCTCGCTACCGCCCGCGAACTCGCCGACTACTGCGGCGTGCCGCTCGCGACCGTCTACCAGTGGAGCCACCGCGGGGGCGGCCCCCGCTTGATCAAGGTCGGCCGTCACCTGCGCGCCCGGTGGGAGGACATCGAGAGGTGGCTCGACGAGCAAGCGATAGACGCCGCGTGATGCGCGCCCCGCTCGACCACAGCGCACACAAAGGCCGTCGGCGCGCCAACGCCGACGGCCCGAACGCCCTCGCCTGCCACTTCGCCAGTGATCACCAGCGGTACCGGGGCTCTCACCACCCGGCCCGCTCGGAAGGACGCTCCACCGTGCACACTACGCACCCGCGCCGCTCAACTGCCCCGCCGACGCTGACCTACCGCCTGCCCGTCTGGCACGGGTGGGCGGTCCTGCCCGACCCGACCCGGGAGTACGGCGGGCTCACGCCCACGCCCCCGGGCCTGCGCGCCCGCGTCGTCATCGGCGACGCGCGCGAGATCGCCGACCACACCGCGCGCGGACTCGCAGCGGCCCTGGCCGACTGCTCCGGCTACCAGGTGCACGGCACCGACCCGTACGGCCTCGCCGCTGTTTCGGGCGTGCTGGCCGTGCTGCTGGGGCGGTGACACCTTGCCCTCCCCCACCACTCCCGATCCGCTGCGCGTAGCCCTGTGGCTGGCTGCTCAGGGTTACGCGGTGCACCCGCTCGCCCCGGGGCTGAAGGTACCGGTACGCGGCTGCGACCGCTGCTCGCCGGGCACGGCCGAGCGCCCAAATCCCGCGTACGTCGAGCACGACGGGCGCGCCTGCCTGTGCCTCTCCGAGGGGCGCGCCTGTCACGGAGTCCTCGCCGCCACTACCGACGCCGACCGGATCGCCGCATGGTGGGCGCGCACGCCCGCCGCCGGGGTCGGTGTCGCCGCCGGGACGTCTGGGCTCGTGATCCTCGACGTCGACTGTCACGGCGGGGACGTGCCGAGCGACCCCGAGCGGCTGCTGCCCGGCGTCGAGTTGCTTGACGACATTGCCCCGGGCAGCGTCCTCGACGGCCGTGACGTGCTCGCGCTGCTCGTCGAGGCGCGCCGCGCCACCCTGCCCGGCTGCGCACCGGAAACGCTCACCGTGCGCACCCCTTCGGGCGGAGTGCACTACTGGTTCCGGGCGCCCGCCGGTACACAGTGGCGCCCGCAGGCTGGCGCGCTCGGCTGGCAGTTGGACGTGCGCGCCGGAGCCTCGTACGCCGTCGCCCCGGGCACGGTCACCCACAGCGGCGCGTACACCGTGCTCGGGGACTGCCGCACGGTCGCCGAGCTGCCCGTGTGGCTAGCCCGGGACCTTGACCGCACCGGGCACCGCGTACGCCCCGAGCGGCCCCGTATTGTCCTGCCCTGGCACCCGCGCACGATGGGGAGCGGGTACGTGTCCGCCGCCGTCGAGGCCGAGCTGCGCGTAGTCGCCGAGGCGCCGTCCGGCACCCGTAACGACACCCTTAACCGCGCCGCGTACAACCTCGGCACACTGTGCGGCGCGGGGCGCCTCGACCTCGCCCAAGTCGCCGACGTCCTCGCCGATGCCGCCCGGCATGCGGGACTGCCCGAGCGCGAGGCCGCCGCCGCGATCCGTTCGGGACTGGCCGCGGGCGAGCGGCACCCGCGCACCCTGACCGGGGCCGCCGCGTGACCCAGGCCCCCACCTTCAACCCGACCGCCGCCGCGCGCTCCGTCGTCCCCTTCCGCCGACCGGAAGCGAACGGGGAGCAGCCGCGCGCCCCGAAGCAGGACCAGCGGCCACCGCAGGCCGAGGTGCTGCGCGTGCTCGGACAGAACCGTTTCCGGTACCTGCACCACAACGGCGCCTCGTACGCCGTCCCATACGACGGCCCACCCGTCGCCGTGCCACTGCGCGCCACCGCCCACACCGGAACGGGCAGCCTGCGACAGCACCTCATCCGCGCGTACGTCACCGAGCAGAACCGCACCCCTTCGCAGTCCGCGCTCGCCGACGCCCTCGGCGCCCTCGACGCGCTCGCTATGAACGCCCCCGAGGTCGAGCTGCCGCTGCGCATCGCCGCCGACCCGGACCACACCGCCGTTACGTGGCTCGACCTCGGCCACCCCGACGGGCAGTCGGTACGCCTCGCCCCGGACGGCTGGACGCTCACGTACCCGGACGTCGAGGCCGGGCCCGTGTGGCGGCGCAGTCGACTCGTGCGCCCCCTGCCGCGCCCGGACCGCGTACCGGGCGGGTGGCGTGCGGGTATCGAGGAGTTCGCCGCGCTGCTGCCGTTTACGCGCGAGACGCTGCCGCTCGCCGTCGGCTGGCTGCTCGCGGCCCTGCGCCCCGGCATGCCGCGTCCGGTCGCCTACCTCACGGGCGAGCAGGGCACGGGCAAGAGCACGTCGGGGCAGATGCTCGCCGGGGTCATCGAGGGCCCCCGCGCGCCGCTGCGCCAGGCGCCCGAGAACCTGCGCGACCTCGGGCCGACCACCGCCGCCGGTTGGGTGCTCGCCCTGGACAACCTCTCGGGCCTGCCCGGCTGGCTGTCGGATGCCCTGTGCCGCATCGTGACCGGTGACGCGCAGGTGACCCGCGCCCTGTACACCGATGACGACGTGAACGTGCTGGTCTACCAGCGGCCCGTACTGCTCACCGGCATCGACCTCGGGGCTCTGCGCAACGACCTCGCCGAGCGCATGCTGCCGCTCGAACTCCAGCCCATCCCCCGCCACAAGCGGCGCACCGCGGGTGACCTGTGGGCCGTGTACGAGCAGGCGCACCCGCGCATCCTCGGCGCGCTGCTCGACCTCGCCGCCGAGGTGTGGGCCGACCTCCCTCACGCCGCCGCCGAGCTGACCGAGCGCCCGCGTATGGCCGACTTCGCCGAGCTGCTGCATGCCCTCGACCGCGTCACCGGCTGGCGCAGCCTCGACGCGTTCACCGGGGCGCAAGACGCGCTGAACGACGCCGTCCTCGACGGTCACCTGGTCGCCGCCGCACTGCGTGAGTGGACCACCGCGCCCGCCTTCCCGCCCGGAGGGTGGCAAGGCACCATGGCCGAGCTACACCGGCAACTCGGCAGCGACGGACGCGGCCTCGCCGACGGCTGGCCCAAGACGCCCGCCGTCCTCAGCGCCCGCATTCGCCAGGTCGCCCCCGCGCTCCGCTCCCGCGGTATCCATGTGGCCCGCGCCTCGGGCAGCAACAAGAACGGCAAGGTATGGGCCGTCACCTATGCCCCGCCGTCATGACCCGCCCCGACACTCCACCCCCTACGCGCCCCGGTACGGCACACTCGCCGCCCGGGGCGCTTGTTTGTCCGGGGGACGCGTCGGGGACGCCCAGGGGACGCGCGCGGCATCGCGAGCCGTCCCCCATAGAACCCGATCATGCGGAGGGAACGGGCGCACCGACCGGCGTGGGGGACGCGGGGGACGCTCCCGGACCCCTTCCCCTCTGTCTCAGTCAGAAGGGAAGGAAGGGGCATAGAGGGGAAGCCGGAAACGGCGTCCCCTGCGTCCCCGCCGTCCCCCGTCACACCACGGAATGTCGCACCGCGACCGGTCGTGACCTTGCGCGCGGGGGCGCGCGCGAATACCGCCCCCCACTGACAATCGGCCGTGCCCCGCTGCCTCGGCACTGCCCGTGCACGCGAGGTGGTGCGCAACGTCCGCGACCGGTCGCTACGCCCTACGCGCGCGGGGGCGCGCCCGCCTCACGCCCTGATGAGTCCGCGGTGCGCGGCCCATGACCGAGCAGCGGCCGTAAGCGCGGCCCGGTGCGGCAGAGGGTCCGTCCGTTCCCTGGTCTCCCATGCGGCGAGCACAGTGCGCGCGAACGTCGAGACGTCGGCCGGATCGGCGCGGCGGTACGCGGGAACCTGCCGGGCGACCGCCTCGGCCTGGTCGGCGGAGTGCCCGGCGTAGATGAGCCGCAGCACCGCGAACGCCGTGTCGGCCCACGCGGGTGCGGGGCAGGCGAGCGCCCAGTCCAGCAGGCGTAGTTGGCCGTCGGCGGTGACCAGCATGTTCAGCGGCGACATGTCCGTGTGGGCCAGGGAGCGCCCTTGCAGCCCGGGCGGGACGTCCGCAGGCAGGAAGTCGGCCCACCGTGTGTGCAGCGGCTTCTTGCGTACGGCCTCGGGCCATGGCGCCTCGGATGTGGCCGTGAGCGTACAGACCAGGGGGCCGAGGTCGCCCGAGCCGGGAGCGAGGTCGGGGTGTCGGCCGTCGACGTGCTCGTACCCGACGAGCAGCCACCCGCCCGCCTCGACCTCCCACAGCACGCGGGGCGCGAGCGGCGCATGCCGTGTGACGCGCGCTTCATGCCGGTACACCCACGCCGAAGGGTCGTCGAGCCGCGTGCCCTTGACGAACGTCCGCCCGGAGCGGGCGTGCACGGTGCAGGCGAGGCGGGACATCACGCCATGGCTGGCCGTCTCCGCATGCTCTACCGGCCCCGTGCGGCTCTCGACGGCGCGCCGGACGTCGGGCGGTAGGTCGTGCCATGCGGTGCGGTCCACCCGCGCTCTCCTGGGTTGGTCGGTCGGACGAACGGAACCGGCCCCCGGTCCGGCCACAGCGTGGCACAGACCGGAGACCGGCGCGGGGACGCGTCGAGCGTCAGGCGAGCTTCGGGCTGTCGTGGCAGTTCGCATGGCACTGCGAGCACTGCGCGAGGTCCAGCTCGGGCCAGAACGCCATGTCGATCTCGTACCCGGCCAGGGTGATCGCGTCGACGGTCCGGGTGCGCAGTGCCTTGCCGCCGCCGTGCTCGTCCCGGTTGAGGAAGCCCGGCTGATGGTGTACGAACGCGCCGAACGCCTGCTCGCAGAACGTCTGGTACGCCCTGGTGTGGAGCAGGAAGGCGTGCCAGAAGTCATCCACTAGCGGCGACGGGCTCAGCGGCTCCTCGCTGTACGCGCTCGCCGCGACGAACGCGAGCATCTGCCCGACGCCGCGGTCTGCCTTCTCCTCGGTCAGCTCGGGGAACTTGTCGCGCATGTTGGATACGAGCGTTGCCCGCAGTTCGGCACTGATCAGCGTCCGCGCGTCGGTCGCGGGACGCTTCTGCGTGGTGGTCACGTTCCTTGCCTCCTTGAGTCGGTGGTGCATCGGACGTGCGTCGTACGGCACCGCGGGGGCCCGAGTAGAGCGACCTTGGCCGCGGTGGACCCCGCCCGCCCGGGCAGGGGGGAGCCCGGATCGTCCGGGCGGGCGGGGAGTTCTACGCCGCCGCGGGGGCGTAGTCGGGGGAGGCCAGCGCGGGCCCGATCGCGGCTTGGCCGTCGAGGTCGTCGCCAACGAGCACGCCGAGGCAGAGGAACCCGGCGGCCGTGCCGAGGGCCCACAGCCAGCCCATGAACACGCCCAGGGGGTCGGAGATCCGCCCTGCGCGGGCGGACGCGTGGCGGGCGCTCACAGCCTGCCCTCGCGCGCCTTGTCGCGCTGCTCGATGATGAGCCCGACCTGATAGGCGTACAGCTCCAGTTGGCCGGGCGTGAGGATGAGCACGGCCTCGCTCGTCCCGCCGTCCTCGTAGTGGACCTGGACAGGCAAGGCGCCCTGCTGCGCCCGGTGGTCATAGACCACGTCACGCTTCTGCGGCGTGACATGAGTGACCTGCGCTGGTACCGGCGCCAGCGCGGCACCGTCGGCGGGGGCGGACCACTCGTCACCGCCGCCGGGCGGGCGGAGGTGGTACGTCCGTCTCCCCTCGCCGGGCAGGGCGACGACGACGCCGATCCGTCCGTCTCGGGCGGTGTCGCGGGCGAGGTCGCCGAGCCGTGGGTAGAACGGGGCCGCTGTGCCTAACTCTGCTCCCTGGCAAGGGAGATGAGGTGCTGCTCGTCGCGTCATGTCCCCGACGCTAGGAGCACGTCAGGGGGCCAATATGAATCAGAGGAATACGACCCTCATCCGTCGAGGTGGAAGCGGTCGGACATGCGGCGCAGCTTCTCGCGCGTCGCCGCGCGCTCGGCGTAGACGATGCTCCGGAGCGTCGAGCGGGCGATCGGGTGGTTACGTACGAGCTGGGGGGCGATCCGCTCGGCGGTCTCCAGCTCGGCGAGTGCCTTGTCCCGGCTGCCATCCCACAGCCAGGCTCGGGCGAGGTCCATGTGATGGTGCCCTTGACGGGAGTTGGGGAGTGCGGCGACCAACTCGGGGCTTGTGCGGCGGTTTATGGCGAGTGCCTTGGACTGCTCGCCAGTCTCTAGGGCGACGCTGATCGCGTGAATCTGGACGTTGCCGGGCGAGAACGTCACAGAGTGGCGGTCGTAGACCGGTGGCCCTTGGTAGTAGCGCATACGGTCGGCGGCGTCGCGCGCGTGGCTGACGCGGTCCTCGGCTTCGGACGGCCGTCCCCCGCGCGCGGCTGACACGGCGGCCCGGAGCTGGAGTGAGCCCCACATGCGGACCGCGAGCGGGTCGCCGCGGTCGTAGTCCGCCTGAAGGCTCGCAATGGCCTTGTCCGACAGGGCGAGTGAGTCGGCCCAATCGGCGGTGGCCCACATGTCCCAGACCCGCATCCAGTCGGCGAGCGAGGGCATGACGGGATCGCCGGACAGGCGGGCGGACCACACGGCACGCTCGGCGGCCATGGCGATCAGCTCGGGATGCCCGAGCGAGTGCGCGGCGGTGTGGGCGAACTTGCAGGCGACCGCGTAGACCGCGTACGCCTCCTCACGTTCGTGCCCGGTGGTGGCCTCGGCGAGCGCCCGGGCCTCGCGCAACAGGTCGGGCAGGACGCGCAGAATCGCGACGTTCGACGCCGTATCCCGTAGCCGGTGAAGGCGCGTCATGTCCCGCCACAGCTCACCCGAGGGCCGAGGCGTGCCGTCGAATACCGGCGTGAGGTCGTAGCGGCGCAGCTCCCGCAGGATCGAGGCTGCTGCCACCTGCCATTGATTCTCGGCCGGACTGCTCGTGTACGGGCGCCCGATCAGGTCGTTGGGGTGTACGTGCAACTCGGCGGCGATGAGGTTGAGCAACCCCACGCGGTCTATCTCGATCTGTCCGCGTTCCATCTTGGACACCCACCCCTGAGACTTCCCCAGGGCTGCGGCGAGGTCCGCCTGCGGCATCCCCAGGCGCAGCCGCGCCCGGCGTGCGCGGCGGCCGATCTCCTCGGCTTCCTCCAACATCAGCGCACCCCCCAAGCTGCGGCGGGCCTGATGTGCTCATGCGGTCGGCAGGGCATCGGGGCTCCATCCGTTCGGGCCTGTCTCCCAGAACGGTACCCATGCCCAGGGCAGGGAAGGGAGGTTACGGAGTCCGGTCCTGCTCGGCCGGTCGGCCCGGCGTCGAACCGGTGGCGGTGCGCCCTGCCCGACGCCTGGAAAACCAGCGGTGCGCCCCTGTGCCCGAGGGCACAGCCAGGGCACAAGGGCCAGGAAGGGCCCGGAAAACGGCGGCAACTACTGAACGTAGTTTTCGCACGTCACGGGCCCTTCCGGCGCAAGATCGCAGGTCAGAGGATCACGGGGGAAGTTCGTGAACTACCGCTGACGGTGGGCTGAACAGCTGGTGGGGCGGGCATCCCGGTGGGGCCCGCCCCTTCCGTCGGGGGCCGCGCGCATCAGTAGGGTGCGGCGTATGGCACAGGAACTGCGGCGGACGCTGGGCGTCTCGGATGCCGTGCTGATCGGTCTCGGGTCGATGCTGGGGGCCGGGATCTTCGCGGCGCTGGGGCCCGCGGCGGACGCCGCCGGGTCGGGGCTGCTGTTCGGGCTCGCGGTGGCCGCGATGGTCGCGTACTGCAACGCGACGGCGTCGGCGCGGTTGGCGGCGCGGTATCCGGCGTCGGGTGGGACGTATGTGTACGGGCGCGAGCGGCTCGGGGAGTTCTGGGGGTACCTGGCCGGGTGGGCGTTCGTCGTCGGCAAGACGGCCTCCTGCGCGGCGATGGCGCTGACGGTCGGGGCGTACGTCTGGCCGGGGCAGGCCCAGGCGGTGGCGGTGGCCACGGTGGTGGCGCTGACCGCCGTGAACTACGGGGGTGTGCAGAAGTCGGCCTGGCTGACACGGGCGATCGTGACCGTGGTGCTCGCGGTGCTCGCGGCGGTGGTCGCGGTGTGCCTGGGTTCGGGGAGCGCGGAGTTCGCGCGGCTGGACTCGGGGGCGTACGGCGGTGCGGGCGGGGTGTTGCAGGCCGCCGGGCTGCTGTTCTTCGCCTTCGCGGGGTACGCGCGGATCGCGACCCTGGGCGAGGAGGTACGGGACCCGGAGCGGACGATTCCGCGGGCGGTTCCGCTGGCCCTCGGGATCGCGCTGGCGGTGTACGCGGCGGTCGCGGTGGCGGTGCTGTCCGTGCTGGGCACGGGCGGGCTCGCGGGGGCGACGGCGCCGCTCGCCGACGCGGTGCGGGCGGCGGGAGCGCCGGGGCTGGTGCCGGTGGTGCGGGTGGGCGCGGCGGTGGCGGCGCTCGGGTCGCTGCTCGCGCTGATCCTGGGCGTGTCGCGGACGTCGCTGGCGATGGCGCGGGACGGGCATCTGCCGCGCCCGCTGGCCGCCGTGCATCCGCGGTTCCAGGTGCCGCACCGGGCGGAGCTGGTGGTGGGCGCCGTGGTGGCGGCGGTGGTGCTGGCGGCGGATGTGCGGGGCGCGATCGGGTTCTCGTCGTTCGGGGTGCTGGTGTACTACGCGATCGCCAACGCCTCGGCGTGGACGCTGGGCCCCGGCGTCCGGCGCGTACTGCCGGTCGTGGGGCTCGCCGGGTGCCTGGTGCTGGCGTTCGCGCTGCCGCTGTCGTCGGTGCTGACGGGCTCCGCGGTGCTGGCGGCGGGCGCGGTGGCGTACGCGGTGCGGCGGCGGACCGGGTAGCCGGGATACTGGTGGTGGGGACTATCGCGGCGGTTCACGACGGAGGACACCGACTATGAAGCTGATCAATCTGATCCTCAACCTCCTGTGGTTGATCTTCTGTGGGATCTGGATGGCGATCGCCTACACCGTGGCGGCGCTCATCTGCTTCGTCCTGATCATCACGATCCCCTTCGGGGTCGCCGCGCTGCGGAACGCCGCGTTCGTGCTCTGGCCGTTCGGGCGTACGACGGTGGAGAAGCCGGGCGCCGGGGCCGGGTCGCTGATCGGCAATGTGATCTGGATCATCGTCGCGGGCTGGTGGCTGGCCATCGGGCATGTGCTGACCAGCATCCCGCTGTTTCTGTCGATCATCGGCATCCCCTTCGGGTGGGCGAACCTGAAGTTGGTCCCGATGGCGCTGCTGCCGCTGGGGCGCGAGATCGTACCGACCGATCAGCAGTTCGGGGCGCGCGCCGGGTCCTGGTGAACTGACGCCAGTTCAGGTGAGCTGGCGTCAGTTCAGGTGAGCTGGCGTCAGTTCCGGTGAGCTGGCGTCACTTCTGGCGGCCCGCCATCTGCTCCAGGCGGCTGATGCGCTCGGCCATCGGCGGGTGGGTCGAGAACATCTTCGCCATCCCCTCCCCCGGCCGGAAGGGGTTCGCGATCATCATGTGGCTGGCCGCCTCGATCTTGGGCTCGGGCGGCAGCGGAAGCTGCTTGGCGCCCGCCTCCAGCTTGCGCAGGGCACTGGCCAGGGCCAGCGGGTCGCCGGTCAGCTGCGCGCCGGAGGCGTCGGCCTCGTACTCCCTGGAGCGGCTGACGGCCAGCTTGATCACGGATGCGGCGAGCGGACCGAGAAGCATGATCAGCAGCATGCCGAGTATGCCGGGGCCGCCGCCGTTGTTGTTCGACCTACCGGGCATCAGCCAGGCGAAGTTCACCAGAAACATGATCACCGAGGCGAGGGCTCCGGCGACCGAGGAGATCAGGATGTCGCGGTTGTAGACATGACTGAGCTCGTGTCCGATGACGCCGCGCAGCTCGCGCTCGTCCAGGATGCGCAGGATGCCGTCAGTGCAGCAGACAGCGGCGTTACGCGGATTGCGGCCGGTGGCGAACGCGTTGGGCGCCTCAGTGGGTGAGATGTACAGCCGGGGCATGGGCTGGCGGGCCTGGGTGGAGAGCTCGCGGACCATCCGGTAGAGCGCGGGCGCCTCGAACTCGCTCACCGGGCGGGCGCGCATGGCCTTCAGGGCGAGCTTGTCGCTGTTCCAGTACGCGTACGCGTTGGTGCCGATGGCGACGACGAGGGCGACGAGCAGGCCCGTACGGCCGAAGAAGCCGCCGATGACGAGGATGAGCGCGGACAGCCCCCCGAGGAGCAGGGCAGTCTTCAGGCCGTTGTGGCGGCGGTGCACGGTGCGCCCTCCTGTGGTGCCGGTGGGGAACCCTTCACTGGCGGGTTTCCACTCTCCAGTGGACCCTCCCTTCCTGGTCAACGCCAGGCGGAGGACGCTAGTTCCCTTGTGCGCACCGGGGGTGGCTAGCCCGTACGGGTGAGATGGGCGAGACCGTCAGAACAGCACGGTGGCCGAGAACCGCAGGACGACTTGCGGCGCTCCGGACAGCACGACGCCGAGGACGGCCGTCAGGGCGATGGCCGCGGTGAGGGGGGCCGGGACGGCGTGCCGTGGCCGTCCCGCTTCCGCCTCCCGTACTTCCGCCTCCCGTACTTCCGCCCCCTGTGCCTCCGCTTCCCGTGGCTCCCCTTCGGGTGCGCGGAACAGGATCGCGGTCCACTGAAGGTAGTAGACGAGCGCGATCACGACGTTGGCCGCCATGACGACCGCGAGCCAGCCCAGGCCCGCGTCGACGGCCGCCGAGAAGACGGTGACCTTCGCGAAGAGGCCGATGATGCCTGGCGGCAGTCCGGCCAGGCTGAGCAGGAAGAAGCCGAGCGCGAGCGCGGTGAGGGGGCGAGTGGCGTACAGACCGCGGTAGTCGGCGACGCGGTTCAGCGGGCGCGTACGGGCCACGAGCGCGGCGACCGCGAAGGCGCCGAGGTTCACGGCGGCGTACATCAGGGCGTAGGCGACGGTGGCGCCGACGGCCTTCTCGGCGTCGGCGGCGGTGTCCGCGTACCCGGCCGCGGCGATCGGCACTAGGAGGTACCCGGCCTGCCCGACCGACGACCAGGCCAGCAGGCGGATCGCGCTGTACGCGCGCGTGGCGCTCTGCCGCAGGGCCGCGACATTGCCCACGGTCATGGTCAGGGCGGCGAGCACGGCGAGCGCGGGGCCCCACACATCGGCGTACGAGGGGAACGCGACGACGGTGACCAGGATGAGGCCGGTGAAGCCGACGGCCTTGCCGACGACGGACAGGTAGGCGGCGACCGGCAGCGGCGCGCCGATGTACGTGTCGGGCACCCAGAAGTGGAAGGGCACGGCCGCGGTCTTGAAAGCGAAGCCGACGAGGGTCAGGGCGACGCCGACGCGGGCGAGGGTCTGGAGCTGGCCGTCGACCTCGGTGAGCCGCGCGGCGATCTCGGTGAGGTGCAGGGTGCCGGTCGCCGCGTAGACGAAGCTGACGCCCAGGAGGGTGACGGCGGTCGCGGTGACCGACGACAGGAAGAACTTGAGCGCGGACTCCGAGGAGCGCCGGTCGCCGCGCTTGAGACCGACGAGCGCGAACGCGGGCAGCGAGGCGACCTCCAGGGCGACGACGAGTGTCGCGAGGTCGCGGGACGCGGGGAGCAGCGCGGCCCCGGCGGCCGAGGAGAGCAGCAGGAACCAGAATTCTCCTGCGGGGAGTCGCTTGTCCTTGAGGGGGCTGATCGAGAGCAGCGCGGTCAGCAGCGCACCGGCCAGCGCCAGGAGTTGGATGACGAGGGTGAAGCGGTCGGCGGTGTAGCTGCACGCGTCCGCGTCAGTCGTCAGGCAGAAGGTCGCGCGGTCGCCGTCGAGCAGCGGCAGCAGCGCCAGGAGCGCGGCGGTCAGGCCCGCGACGGAGATCCAGGCGAGTACGGTCTTGTGGGTCTCGCGGACGAACAGGTCGACGACGAGGACGAGCAGGCCGACGGCCGCCGCGATGGCGGGTGGCGCGATCGCGAGCCAGTCGACGGACTGTACGAGGCTGCCAGCGGCCGTCGCGGTCGTGCTCTGCGTGATCGGGCCTTGCGCGGCCATGCCGTACGCGATCAGACCTTGCGCGATCATGCCTTGCCTCCTGCGAGGAGCTGCTGCACGGCCGGGTCGGTGAGGCCGAGCAGCAGCGCGGGCCAGAGTCCGGCGAGGACGGTGAGGGCGACGAGCGGGGCCCAGGCGGCGAACTCGTACCGCTGGACGTCGGCGAGTCGCGGCGCGTCGGGCTCGGGCCGCGCGCCCATGCAGACCCGGCGCACGACGATCAGCAGATACGCGGCCGTGAGCAGCGTGCCGAGGCCGCCGATGGCCACGAAGGTGAGGAAGGCGGGGCGGCTGAGGCCGTCGGCGGGGTCGAAGGCGCCGAACAGCGCGAGCATCTCGCCCCAGAACCCGGCGAGTCCGGGCAGTCCGAGCGAAGCGACGGCGCCGAAGGCGAGCAGCCCGCCGAAGCGCGGGGCGCGGCCGTAGAGCGCGGCGCCGCCGTGCTGGGCGAGGGTGTCCAGGTCGGTGCTTCCGGTGCGGTCCTTCAACGCGCCGACCAGGAAGAAGAGAAGGCCGGTGATGAGGCCGTGGGCGATGTTGGCGAAGAGCGCGCCGTTGACTCCGGTCGGGGTCATGGAGGCGATGCCGAGGAGCACGAAGCCCATGTGGCCGACGGACGAGTACGCGATGAGGCGCTTGAGGTCGCCGCCCGCGCCCTGCCGTGCGAGGGCTAGGCAGGCGAGGGACCCGTAGATGATGCCGACGACCGCGAAGGCGGCGAGGTAGGGCGCGAAGGTCCGCATGCCGTCCGGGGCGATGGGCAGCAGGATCCGCACGAACCCGTAGGTGCCCATCTTGAGCAGGACCCCGGCGAGAAGGACCGAGCCGACGGTGGGCGCGGCGGTGTGGGCGTCCGGCAGCCAGCTGTGCAGCGGCCACATCGGGGTCTTCACGGCCAGCCCGACACCGATCGCCAGAACCGCGATGACCTGCACGGATGTGGTCAGCCCACGGCCATTGTCAGTGGCGAGTGCCACCATGTCGAATGTGCCGGACTTCAGGCCGATGAGGAGGAGGCCCAGCAGCATGACGACCGAGCCGAGCAGCGTGTAGAGGATGAACTTCCAGGCGGCCTCGGCTTTTTGGCCGCCGCCCCAGCGGGCGATGAGGAAGTACATCGGGATGAGCACCATCTCGAACGCCAGGAAGAACAGCAGCAGATCGAGTACGGCGAAGGTCGCGAGGGTGCCGGACTCGAGGACCAGCAGCAGCGCGACGAACGCCTTGGGGGACGGACCCGACGGCGGCTTGAAGTAGCTGTAGAGCGCGCAGAGGAAGGTCAGCAGCGCAGTCAGGACGACGAGGGGGAGAGAGATGCCGTCGATACCGAGGTGAAGCCGGACGCCCAGGGCCGGAATCCAGCTGAGGTCGGTCGTGGCCTGCATCCGCGCCGGTTCGCCGTGGTCGAAGCCCGCCGCGAGGACCAGGGCCGCGGCGAGTACGGCGCCGGTGACGGTCACGCCGTGGCGGAGTACGGCCTGGTCCGGTGAGGAGCCCCGGAGGCCGGGGGGCGCGGGCAGCAGCGCGGCGGCCGAACCGAGCAGCGGCGCGGCCACCACGAAGACGAGGAGGAACTGCATGACGGTGTCGTTGATATCGATCACGGCTCAGGCTCCCGCTGCGACGAGGACGACGGCGACGGTCAGCACGACGGAGCCCGCGAGCAGCACGCTCAGATAGGTCTGCACATTGCCGGTCTGGGCACGGCGGGCGGCTGCTCCGAGCCACCGGGGGGCGGTGCCCGCGCCGCGTACGTAGGTCTCGACGACCTCGCGGTCGAGGAACCGGACCAGCGTCGCGGCCCTGCGGACGGGGCGGACGAACAGGGCGCCGTAGACGGCGTCCAGGTGGAAGCCCGCGGCCGCGTGGCGGCGCAGCGGGCCGAGCAGCAGGCGGCCGGGGTCGGCGTCCGGCAGCGGTGCGGCGGCGGGGGCCGCGGCGAGCGCCGTGGTGTGCCGCCAGGTGCCGTAGGTGACGAGGCCGCCGACCAGGGCGAGGCCGGTGCCGAGGACGGAGGTGGTGAGGGTCGGGGCGAGCGAGTGGCCGTCGAACCAGTCGGGCAGCACGCCCACGCTCAGGCCCAGGGCGAGCGAGGGGACGGCGAGCACCCAGAGCACGGCGGTCATGGCGATCGGCTGCCTGCCGTGGTCGGGGGCTTCGGCTCCGCTGCCGTAGAAAGCCAGCAGCCACAGGCGCATCGCGTAGGCGGCGGTGAGCAGGGCGGCGGCCAGGCCGGCGACGAGGACGAGCCAGCCCGCGACGCCGGGGACGGCCTCGGTGTGCCCGGTGGCCGCGTGCTCCGCGGCGCCGAGCACCGCCTCCTTGGAGAAGAAGCCGCTGAACGGCGGGATCGCGGCGAGCGCGAGCAGCGCCACGGTCATGGTCCAGTAGGCGTCCGGTACGCGGTCGCGCAGGCCGCGCATCCGTGACATGGCGGCCAGCGAGTTGGTGCCCGCGGCGTGGATGACCACGCCCGCGGCGAGGAAGAGGAGCGCCTTGAAGGCGCCGTGTGTGAGGAGGTGGAAGACGGCGGCGCCGCGGTCGCCGACGGCGAGGGCGGCGGTCATATAGCCGAGCTGGCCGATGGTCGAGTACGCGAGCACCCGCTTGATGTCGTCCTGGGCGAGCGCGGCGAGCGCGGAGCCGACCATCGTCACGGCGGCCAGCACGGCGAGCACGACCAGGGCGGCCGCCGACGCGGCGAAGACGGGAAGGAGCCGGGCGACGAAGTAGACACCGGCGGCGACCATCGTCGCGGCATGGATCAGGGCGGAGACCGGGGTGGGGCCCGCCATCGCGTCGGGCAGCCAGGTGTGCAGCGGGAACTGCGCCGACTTGCCCGCGACGCCCGCGAGGAGCAGCAGCGCGATCAGGGTCGGATGATCGAGCCCGCCCGTCGCGACGGTGTCGAGGACCGTCGTGATCCGGAAGGAACCGGTGTCGGCGGCGAGCGCGAACAGGCCGATCAGGAAGGGGACGTCGCCCAGCTTGGTGACCAGGAAGGCCTTCAGGGACGCGGCCCTGGCCTCGGGGGTCTCCCAGTAGTGGCCGACCAGGAAGTACGAGCAGATGCCCATGACCTCCCAGCCGACCAGCAGCACCATCAGGTCGCCGGAGTAGACGACGAGCAGCATCGCGGAGGTGAACAGCGAGACCAGAGCGGCGTACGAGGGGTAGCGCGGGTCGTCGCGCAGATAGCCCGTCGAGTAGATCTGCACGCAGGACGCGACGACGCCGACCAGCACGGCCGTCAGGGCGGCGAAGCCGTCGATGTGCAGGGCCAGTTCGATGGGGACCGAACCGGTGGGGGTGAGCTCGGTGGCCGCGTCCAGGGGCGCTGTGCCGCCGCCGGTTCCGCCGCCCTGGCGGACGGCGACGTACCCGGCGAGCGCCGTCGAGGCGAGGGCGGGCAGTACGGCGAGCGGGCGGACGAAGCCGGGGGCGGTGCGACCGGTGAGCAGTCCGGTGACGGCGCCGAGGAACGGGAGGAGGGGAACGAGGACGGCGAGTGTCGTGGTGGTCACGCGGTGGCCTCAGCCTTCTTCGCCGCGGCGGTCGCTGCGTCGGGTCCGTCGTCGGGGCTCTCCGCGGTGTCGCGGAGGCGGTCGACGTCGGAGGTGCCTCGGTTGCGGTAGACCATCAGCACGATCGCCAGGCCGATGCCGATCTCGGCGGCGGCGATGGCGATGGTGAAGAGGGTCAGCGCCTGGCCCGCGTGGAGGCCGTCACGCAGCCAGACGTCGAAGGCGACCAGGTTGAGGTTGACCGCGTTGAGCATGAGCTCGACGGACATCAGGACCAGGATCGCGTTGCGGCGGGCCAGCACTCCGTACAGCCCGACGCAGAAGAGGAGGGCGGAGAGCACGGCGGGATAGACGAGGTGCATCAGCGCTTCCCTTCTTCGCCGACGCCTTCGCCACCGACGTCTTCACCGCTGCCGTCCGGCGTGCCGTTCTTGCGGGAGAGGACGATCGCGCCGACGAGGGCGGCGAGCAGCAGGACGGACAGCGCCTCGAAGGGCAGCACCCAGTGCCGGAAGAGGATCTCGCCGAGGTCCCCGGTCGAGCCCTGGGTGGTGTCCAGGTCGATCCAGGTCGTGCGGAACGCGTCCACCACGACCCAGACCAGGGCGGCCGCGGCGGCGACGGCCACGGCGAGCGCCGCCCAGCGGTTGCCGGAGTCGGCGTCCGGCGAGCGGCCGATGGGCGCCTTGGTGAGCATCAGCCCGAAGAGCAGGAGGACCACGACCGAACCGACGTAGATCAGCACCTGCATCCAGGCGACGAACTCGGCCGTGAGGAGGAGGTATTCGACGGCGATCCCGCCGAGCGCGACGACCAGCCACAGGGCGGCGTGCACCAGCTGCCGGGTGGTGACGGTGATGACCGCGGCGCCGAGGGTGACCACGCCGACGAGCACGAAGACGATCTCGACGCCGGTCGGCGAGAGGAAGCCCTGGGGCGCGGCTGCTGCGAGGGTCACTCCTGACCCTCCTGGCGTTGCTGGGCGGCGAGTTTGTCGGCGGCCTTGCGGGCGGCGGCGAGCTCCTTCGGCTCCTCGGCTCCGGGGTCGAGCGCGGGCGGTGCGGGCACCGTCCACATCCACTCGCGGAGCTTGTCGCGCTCGTGGGTCAGCTCGTGGATGTCCGTCTCGGCGTACTCGAACTCCGGGGACCAGAACAGCGCGTCGAAGGGACAGACCTCGATGCAGATACCGCAGTACATGCACAGCGAGAAGTCGATCGCGAAGCGGTCCAGGACGTTGCGGCTGCGCTCGCGGCCGCCGGGCGCGGCGGGCGGCACCGTCTCCTTGTGGGAGTCGATGTAGATACACCAGTCGGGGCACTCGCGGGCGCACAGCATGCACACCGTGCAGTTCTCCTCGAACAGCCCGATGACGCCGCGGGTGCGGGGCGGCAGGTCCGGCTGGACGTCCGGGTACTGGGCGGTGACGGTCTTCTTCGTCATCGTCTTGAGGGTGACGGCCAGGCCCTTGGCCAGACCGCTGCCGGGGATGGGGGGCACTACTGGATCACCACCTTGACGATGCCGGTGAGGGCGATCTGGGCGAGGGCGAGCGGGACGAGCGCGGTCCAGGCGAACTTCTGGAGCTGGTCTTCGCGCAGCCGGGGCGAGGTGACCCGCAGCCAGATGATCACGAAGGCGAGCACGGCCGTCTTGAGCAGGGTCCACACCCAGCCGAGGCCGTCGGCGCCCCAGGGGCCGTGCCAGCCGCCTAGGAAGAGCACGGTGGTGAGGCCGCAGAGGATCACGATCCCGGCGTACTCGGCGAGCAGGAAGAGGGCGAAGCGGAGGCCGGTGTACTCGGTGTACGCGCCGAAGATGATCTCCGAGTCGGCGATCGGCATGTCGAAGGGAGGCCGCTGGAGTTCGGCGAGACCGGCGACGAAGAAGACGAACGCGCCGATGAGCTGCCAGGGCAGCCACCACCACTCGAAGGCGTCGACGATGCCGACCAGTGAGACGGTGCCCGCGGCCATCGCGACGGACGCGGCGGCGAGCAGCATCGGCAGCTCGTACGCCAGGAGCTGGGCGGCGGTGCGGAGGCCGCCGAGCAGGGAGAACTTGTTGGCGGACGCCCAACCGGCCATCAGGGAGCCGAGCACGCCCGCGCCCATGACGGCCAGGACGAAGAAGATCCCCGCGTCGACGACCGTGCCGACGGCGCCTTCGCCGGGGCCGACCGGGATGGCCACGACGACGATCAGGTACGGGATGAGGGCGATGGCCGGGGCCAGTTGGAAGACGCGGCGGTCGGCGCCCGCCGGGACGATGTCTTCCTTCTGGGCGAACTTGACGCCGTCGGCGACGAGCTGGGCCCAGCCGTGGAAGCCGCCCGCGTACATGGGGCCCAGGCGGCCCTGCATATGCGCCATCACTTTGTGCTCGGTCTGACCGATCATCAGGGGGAGGCCGAGGAAGACTGCGAGGACGACGAGGAGTCGCAGGGCGACGTCGAGTGCGTCGTTCATGCGGGGGTGCCTCCGGCGGGGTTGTCGGGCCGTGGCCCGTCGCCTTCTTCGTTTCCTTCGTTCTCTTCTTCGTCGGCGGCCGGGGCCGTCTCGTTCTGCTCAGCCTGCTCGGCGAAGGCCGGGCGGGCGTGGTGCCAGGGCGCGTCGGAGCCGCGTGGACGGCGCGGGGCTGAGCCGTCGGCCCCGTCCTCGGCCGCGGGCGGGGCCGACGTGTCGGCGGCGCTGGGCCCGGCGGCGTCGGGCGGCGATACGGCGGCGTCGGGCGGCGGTACGGCGGCGTCCTGCTCCGCGCCCGCGCCATGCGTCGCGGCCTCGGCGCGTTGCGACGCCGAGCCACCGCTCGCGCTCCGCGCGCGGCGCGGGGTGGTCGTGCCCGGCTGGCTCACGGACCCCTCGCTCGCGCTGCGCGTGCGGCGGGGGGTGGGAGTGTCCGGCTGGGTGGCTGAGCCGTCGGATGTCGTTCGGGTGCGGCGGGCCGGGCGGTCGGCCGCGCCAGCCGCGCCAGCCGCGCCAGTCGCACCCGTCGCGCCGGCGCGGGCGCCGCGCGCCGGTCGCGCCGGGGCTGGCGGGAGCTGGCCCTTCTGCGGGCCCCAGTCGTTGGGGTCGGGGACGCCTGGCGGCAGCATCTGGCGGCGCTTGGGGCCGCCGTGCCCGGACTCTCCGGGCTCCTTGGCACCCGGCCAGGCCTTCGCGACACGCGCCGCGAGCACGAAGTCCTTGCGCAGGGGGTGGCCTTCAAAGCCGTCGGGCAGCAGGAGCGGGGCCAGGCCAGGGTGGTCCGTGAAGTCGACGCCGAACATCTCGTGCGTCTCCCGCTCATGCCAGGCCGCGCCCGCGTACACCCCGACCGCCGACGCCAGCACCGGCTCGGAGTGCGGGACCGTCGTACGGAGCAGCAGACGGCGTACCGGGTGCAGGGCCACCACATGCGCCGAGACCCGGAAGCCGACGCCCGGCTCGTCCACCGCGCTGAGCCAGTCGAAGAAGGAGCAGCCGAGTTCGGCGCGCGCGGTCAGCAGCGCCGTGGTCCAGGCGGCGCTGGGCACGTCGACCGTGAGCAGGTCGTACGCGTCCTCGACGGTCGCCTCGTCGCCGAAGATCTCCGTCACCGGGCGCGGGAGCCAGTTCGTCACCGGGCTCCGCCTTCCGCACCGGACGGCGACGCGTCCGAACCGTCCCGGCCAGACGGCGACGCCTCCCGGCCAGACGGCGACGGCGGTCGCACCAGGCCGCTCTGCAGCGCGGTCGCCGACGGCCGCCCCGCCGTCGCGTACCGCTCGCCCAGCGACTCGCGCGCGATCTTCTCCTGGAGCTTGAGGATGCCCTGCAGGAGCGCCTCGGGGCGCGGCGGGCAGCCGGGCACGTACACATCGACGGGGATGATCTGGTCGACGCCCTTGGTCACCGAGTACGAGTCCCAGTACGGCCCGCCGCAGTTGCTGCACGCGCCGAAGGAGATGACGTACTTCGGCTCGGGCATCTGCTCGTACAGCCGCTTCACCGCCGGGGCCATCTTGTCCGTGACGGTCCCGGACACCACCATCAGGTCGGCCTGCCGAGGACCCGGCGCGAACGGGATGACGCCGAGCCGGATGAAGTCATGTCGGGCCATCGACGCCGCGATGAACTCGATGGCGCAGCAGGCGAGTCCGAAGTTGAAGACCCACAGGCTGTAGCGGCGGCCCCAGTTGAGCACCACCTTCATCGGCTCGGGGGCGAGTCGCGCCAGCGGGCCGAGCTTCGGCTTGGGCTCGACGGACTCGACGGGCTCGACGGGCTCGACGGGCTCGACGGGCTCGATGGTCACGTCCGTGGGACGTGTCGGGTTCACGTCCATGCGAGGACCCCCTTCTTCCAGGCGTAGAGCAGCCCGACGGCCAGGAAGCCGAGGAAGATGAACATCTCCACCAGCGTCGTAGCCCCGTAGCCGGCGGCGGCGAAGACCGTCGCCCACGGGAACAGGAAGATCGAGTCCACGGCGAAGATCACGTACAGGAAGGAGTAGACGTAGTAGCGCACCTGGGTGTGCGCCCAGCCCTCGCCGACCGGATCGACGCCGCACTCGTACGTGAGCATCTTCTCCCGCGTCGGCACGACCGGCCGCAGCAGCCGCCCCGCCCCGAACGCGACGGCGACGAAGAGCACGCCGACGACGGCGAGCAGCCCGACCACCGAGTAACTCTGGAAGTAGTCCGCCCCGAGAACGGTTGGTTCCGGCACGTCAGCCCCTCACTCCCTGATCTCGTGGCCCGCCCATCTGTACGCACGGGAGTCTAGGGCCTGCCACCGGAGGAGTAAGCAGCCCGTCACACATGAGGTGGGGTTTTCCCCCGATCCTTCTCGGCAGCGCACCTCATGGCGCCTGACCGCGCGAGACGGCAGGCTGACCGGTATGAGCCCTGGCATGACCACCGAACCCGCTGGGCAGCGCGGCGACGCCCCGCTGCCGCCCGCACGTTTCGCGTACGACCCGCACACCTGGCGGGAGATCGTCCACCTGTTGCTCAACCTGCCGGTGGCGATCGTCGGTTTCCTGTACGTGGTGACGGTGCTGTCCGTCGGCGGGTTCCTGTCGGTGACGGTCGTCGGCCTGCCGCTGCTCGCCCTGGGGCTGACCGGGGCACGGCTGCTCGGCCGGGCCGAGCGAGCCAGGGCCAGGGCGCTGCTCGGCGTACGGATCGATGAGCCGAGCCCGCTGCCGATGGTCCGCGACGAGGGGTTCTTCGGGAGACTCTGGTCGAGTCTGAAGGACCCGGTCGGCTGGCGGGGGCTGCTGTACGACTTCGTGCGGTTCCCCTGGGGCGTGCTGACGTTCTCGGTCACGCTGGTCTCGCTGTTCGTGCTGTGGCCGGTGCTGCCGTTCCTCGCGCGGGTCATGACGAACGCCGACCGGCTGATGGTGCGCGGGCTGCTCTCGCCGTCCGACGAACTGGAGCGGCGGATCGCCGAACTGGAGTCGGATCGCGGGGTCGTGGTGGACACCGCGGCCGCCGACCTGCGCCGCATCGAACGCGACCTGCACGACGGCGCGCAGGCCCGCCTGGTCAACCTCGCCATGGGGCTCGGCATGGCCAGGGAGCGGCTCCAGGACGGCCAGGCCGACGACGCGGTGGCCGCGATGGTGGACGAGGCGCACGGCGAGGTGAAGCTCGCGTTGCAGGAGCTGCGCGACCTGGCCCGCGGCATCCACCCGGCCGTGCTGACCGACCGCGGCCTGGACGCCGCGCTCTCCTCGGTCGCCTCGCGCTGCACGGTTCCGGTGAAGGTGACGGTCGATCTGCCGTACCGGCCCGCCGCGGCGATCGAGGGCATCGCGTACTTCACCGTCTCCGAGCTGCTGCAGAACATCAGCAAGCACAGCCAGGCGCGGCAGGCGTCCGTCGACGTGTGGCGGGCGAAGGACCGGCTGCTGATCCAGGTCGAGGACGACGGGCGCGGCGGCGCGCGGCTCGACGGGGGTTCGGGGATGGCCGGGCTCGCGGACCGGATCGGCGCGGTCGACGGGCTGTTCGCCGTCGAGTCGCCGGTGGGCGGGCCGACGCTGGTGACGGCCGAGCTGCCGTGGCGGGACCGGTAGGCGGCGGCGATCCGCTGCCGCTCAGGGACGTAGGTAGGGAAAACCCCCGGTCCGAGACGGCGACGAACCGCATGGTGCGGGCGCGCTCCGCCCAGCAGGGTGGAGGTACGGAGGCCACACCGCCCCGCCGCCTCCCCCTCCCTCCGGCACCACTCCCAGTACACCCACCAGAAACGGACGACACCGATGGCCACGGAGTACGGACAGCAGCCCCGGCCGGATCTCCGGTACGACGCCTATGACACCTACGACACCTACGCCACCTACGACGCGCACGGCGCCGAGGGCGAGCGCCGCCACCTCCTGCCGCCCGCGCTGCGCGCCCCGATCGAGGCCAGGACCTGGCGCGAGTTCGGCTATCTGCTGCTGAGCCTGCCCATCAGCGTCGTCATGTTCAGCTACGCGGTCACCATGGTCGCGCTCGGCGCGGGCCTGCTGATCACCTTCGTCGGCGTCCCGGTGCTCGCCGCCGCCCTCGCGGGCTGCCGCGCGCTCGCGACGCTGGAGCGGGTACGGGCGCGCGCGCTGCTGCGCCTGGACGTCGCCGAGCCGCCGCCGCTGCGGCCGAAGCGGAACAGCCCGCTCGGCTGGATGGGCGCGGTACTCAAGAGCGGCGCGTCCTGGCGGAACCTGCTGTACGGCCTGCTGCACTTCCCGTGGGCGGTGTTCGCCTTCACCGTGGCGGTGACGTTCTGGACGACCGGCTGGAGCCTGCTGACGTACCCGCTGTGGCAGTGGGTCTTCCCGATGTACGCCGGGCAGGACGGCATCCAGCTGTACGGCGACGAGACGCACACCTTCTACCTGGACTCGCCCCTGGAGATCGGCCTGACCGCGCTGGTCGGGCTGCTGATCACGATGGCGACGCCCTGGCTGATCCGGGCCCTGGCGACGGTGGACCGGGTGCTGGTGATCGGGCTGCTCGCCCCCTCGCGGCTGGCCAGCCGGGTGGTCGAGCTGGAGTCGGACCGCGGGGTCGTGGTGGACACCGCGGCCGCCGACCTGCGCCGCATCGAACGCGACCTGCACGACGGCGCGCAGGCCCGCCTGGTCAACCTCGCCATGGACCTGGGGCTCGCCAAGGAGAAGCTGCGCGAGGACCCGCGGACGGCGGCGCGCATGGTGGACGAGGCGCACGGCGAGGTGAAGACGGCGCTCCAGGAGCTGCGCGACCTGGCCCGCGGCATCCACCCGGCCGTACTGACCGACCGCGGCCTGGACGCCGCGCTCTCCGCCGTCGCCTCCCGCTGCGCGGTTCCGGTCCAGGTCGAGGTGGACCTGCCGTACCGGCCCGCCGCGGCCATCGAGGGCATCGCGTACTTCACCGTCTCCGAGCTGCTGCAGAACATCAGCAAGCACGCGCGGGCGACGCGCGCCACGGTCGATGTGTGGCAGGTCGCGGACCGGCTGATGCTCCAAGTCACCGACGACGGCACGGGCGGCGCCGACACCGCCAAGGGCTCCGGCCTCGCGGGGCTCGCGGAGCGTCTGGGCGCGGTCGACGGGATCCTCCTCGTCGACTCCCCCGCCGGCGGCCCGACCTTGGTCACGGCCGAACTCCCCTGGCGCCGCTGACCTTACGACGCGGTGTGCGTGTATATACATAGGGGAGCCCTGGCGGGCTCGACATCCATCATGAAGTGAGCAATCAGGGCGCGGCCGACCACCCACGCGAGAGCGGCGGCGGTGGTGCGGCCGCAAAGGGGGTCGCGGGGCGTGCGGGTGGTTATCGCCGAGGATTCGGTGCTGCTCAGGGAGGGCCTGACCAGACTGCTGACCGACCGCGGGCACGAGGTCGTCGCGGGCGTCGGGGACGCGGCGGCGCTGATCAAGACCATCGAGGAGCTGGACGGGCAGGGCGCGCTGCCGGACGTGGTGGTAGCGGACGTACGGATGCCGCCGACCCACACGGACGAGGGAGTGCGCGCGGCGGTGCAGCTGCGCCGCGCCCATCCGGGACTCGGCGTGCTGGTGCTGTCGCAGTACGTGGAGGAGCGGTACGCCACCGAACTGCTGGCCGGGTCCAGCCACGGGGTCGGCTATCTGCTCAAGGACCGGGTGGCCGAGGTGCGGGAGTTCGTGGACGCCGTGGTGCGGGTCGCCGAGGGCGGGACCGCGCTCGACCCGGAGGTGGTGGCGCAGCTGCTCGGCCGCAGCCGCAAGCAGCATGTGCTGACGGGTCTGACGCCGCGCGAGCGCGAGGTGCTGGGGCTGATGGCGGAGGGGCGGACGAACTCGGCGATCGCCCGGCAGCTGGTGGTGAGCGACGGCGCGGTCGAGAAGCACGTCTCGAATATCTTTCTGAAGCTGGGGCTCTCCCAGAGCGACGGGGATCATCGCCGGGTGCTCGCGGTGCTCACTTATCTGAACTCTTGATCACCGATCCTGCTCGGCCCGGTACGCCGACACCTCGGCCCAGTACGCCGACACGCCGTCTCGAAACCTGATCCATTATGCGAGCAGCCCCCGGAGGGCACCCCTTACAGACGTAGGGTGGCCTTGGGAGGACCGGTCAGCCGAAACCTCCCCTGCCGCAGCCTCGAGGGAGGTCCAGTTCAGTGACCAGCCAGGTCAGTAGCCGAGCCGAGCAGACCGACACCACCGACGGCACCGTCGTCGGAGAGCAACGCAAACCGCCCGGAGACAAGGAGATCCGCCGCCTGGACCGGGTGATCATCCGGTTCGCTGGTGATTCGGGTGACGGGATGCAGTTGACGGGGGACCGTTTCACGTCGGAGACGGCGTCGTTCGGGAATGATCTGTCGACGCTGCCGAACTTCCCGGCGGAGATCCGGGCGCCCGCGGGGACGCTGCCGGGGGTGTCGTCGTTCCAGCTGCATTTCGCTGATCATGACATTCTGACGCCGGGGGACGCGCCGGATGTGCTGGTGGCGATGAACCCGGCGGCGTTGAAGGCGAACCTGGGTGATGTGCCGCGGGGTGCGGAGATCATCGTGAACACGGACGAGTTCTCGAAGCGGGCGATGGCCAAGGTCGGCTGGGACGCCAGCCCGCTGGAGGACGGCTCGCTGGACGGCTACAGCGTGCATCCGGTGCCGCTGACCACCCTCACCGTCGAGGCGCTCAAGGAATTCGAGCTGTCCCGTAAGGACGCGGGCCGCTCCAAGAACATGTTCGCGCTCGGCCTCCTGTCGTGGATGTACCACCGGCCCACCGACGGCACCGAGGAGTTCCTGAAGCAGAAGTTCGCCAAGAAGCCGGACATCGCCCAAGCGAACATCGCGGCGTTCCGCGCGGGCTGGAACTTCGGCGAGACCACCGAGGACTTCGCGGTCTCCTACGAGGTGGCCCCGGCCGCGAAGACGTTCCCCACGGGTACGTACCGCAACATCTCCGGGAACCTCGCGCTGTCGTACGGGCTGATCGCGGCGGCCCGGCAGGCGGATCTGCCGCTGTACCTGGGCTCGTACCCGATCACCCCGGCCTCGGACGTCCTGCACGAGCTGAGCAAGCACAAGAACTTCGGGGTGCGGACCTTCCAGGCCGAGGACGAGATCGCGGGCATCGGCGCCGCGCTGGGGGCGGCGTTCGGCGGCTCGCTGGCCGTGACGACCACCTCGGGTCCCGGCGTGGCGCTCAAGTCCGAGACCATCGGCCTGGCGGTCTCCCTGGAGCTGCCGCTGCTGATCGTGGACATCCAGCGCGGCGGCCCGTCCACCGGGCTGCCCACCAAGACCGAGCAGGCCGACCTGCTCCAGGCCATGTTCGGCCGCAACGGTGAGGCGCCGGTCCCGGTGATCGCCCCGAAGACGCCGGCGGACTGCTTCGACGCGGCCCTGGAGGCGGCCCGGATCGCGGTCACCTACCGCACCCCGGTGTTCCTGCTCTCCGACGGCTACCTCGCCAACGGCTCGGAGCCGTGGCGTATCCCCGAGGTCGACGAACTGCCCGATCTGCGGGTGCAGTTCGCGCAGGGCCCGAACCACACCGCCGCCGACGGCACCGAGGTCTTCTGGCCCTACAAGCGCGATCCCAAGACCCTGGCCCGCCCCTGGGCCGTGCCGGGCACCCCAGGCCTTGAGCACCGCATCGGCGGCATCGAGAAGCAGGACGGCACGGGCAACATCTCCTACGACCCGGCCAACCACGACCTGATGGTCCGCACCCGCCAGGCCAAGATCGACGGCATCGACGTCCCGGACCTGGAGGTCGACGACGCCGACGGCCAGGCCAGGCTGCTGGTCCTGGGCTGGGGCTCCACCTACGGCCCGATCACCGCCGCCGTACGACGGCTGCGCGCCGCGGGACAGAGCGTGGCCCAGGCGCATGTACGCCACCTCAACCCCTTCCCGCGGAATCTGGGCGAGGCCCTCAGGCGTTACGAGAAGGTAGTGGTGCCCGAGATGAACCTCGGCCAGCTCGCCACCCTGCTACGCGCGAAGTACCTGGTCGACGCCCGGAGTTTCAACCAGGTCAACGGAATGCCGTTCAAGGCCGAGCAGCTCGCCACGGCCCTCAAGGAGGCCATCGATGACTGAGGCGACCATGCCGGAAGGCACGGGCACGATCGAGGCGCTTTCGCTGGTGCCGAAGGCCGAGGCCAAGCAGTCCATGAAGGACTTCAAGTCCGACCAGGAAGTGCGCTGGTGCCCCGGCTGCGGCGACTACGCGGTGCTGGCCGCCGTGCAGGGCTTCATGCCCGAGCTCGGACTGGCCAAGGAGAACATCGTCTTCGTCTCCGGCATCGGCTGCTCCTCCCGCTTCCCGTACTACATGAACACCTACGGGATGCACTCCATCCACGGCCGCGCCCCGGCCATCGCCACCGGCCTGGCCTCCTCCCGCACGGACCTGTCGGTGTGGGTGGTCACCGGCGACGGCGACGCGCTGTCGATCGGCGGCAACCACCTGATCCACGCCCTGCGCCGTAACGTGAACCTCAAGATCCTCCTGTTCAACAACCGGATCTACGGGCTGACCAAGGGCCAGTACTCCCCGACCTCCGAGGTCGGCAAGATCACCAAGTCGACGCCGATGGGCTCCCTGGACGCGCCCTTCAACCCGGTCTCCCTGGCGATCGGCGCGGAGGCCTCCTTCGTGGCCCGCACGGTCGACTCCGACCGCCAGCA
>NZ_JBTVYK010000026.1:0-94125 GCF_054788135.1 Streptomyces sp. O3 | reverse complement strand
TGGTGCGGGCGGGGGCGCGAGCGGGGGCGCCGCGGCCGAGGGGCTCGGGGCCCCGGCGAAGGCCGGTATCGCGGCGGGTGTGGTGGCCGCGACGGCCGGGGTCGCGCTGGCGCTCGGCCTCATCGGCGACGAGAAGAAGCCCGAGCCGGAGGACAGGCCGAAGCCGCCGGTCTCGCAGCCGCTGGTGCCGCAGCTGCCGCCGTCCCCGGACCCCTCACCGTCGCCCCCGCCTCCGCCGCCCGCGCCGCAGCCGCCGGTGGTGGTGGCGGCCACGCCGACGCCCGCTCCCACACCGGCGCCGACCCCGCCCCCTGCCCCCACACCGACCCCGACGCCCTCCCCCACGCCTACGCCGACACCTACTCCGACCCCGACGCCCGCACCCACCCCTACGCCGACACCCACGCCGACCCCGACGCCCACACCCACACCGCCGCCTCCCCCGCCACCGGCGCCGGAGGTCTACCAGGTGAACCGGCTCGACTACGGCGTCTTCGGCGACGGCACCAAGCCCGAGGTGCGGCTCACCCAGTCGACCTGGCTCTGGCAGCGCTCCAGCGTGTCGATCGGCGGGACCCGGTACGGACACGGGGCGACCGTCCACGGGAAGTCCTCGGTCACCATCGACCTGAACCGCGGCTGCACGGCGTACGACGCGCTGGTCGGCGTCGACGACCTGACGCTCGGCCGCGAGGCCGCGGTGCGGTTCTCGGTGTACGCGGACGGGGCGCGGCTCTGGCGGTCACAGGTGATCCGGAGCGGTGACCCGGCGGTACCGGTCCATGTGGACCTGACCGGCCGCGAGACGCTGCGCCTGGTCGTCGAGCCGGACACACCGCTCGACCGGGTGGCGCTCGTGGACTGGGCCCAGTCGCGGATCAGCTGCGGTTAGGCCCGGTCCGGCGGGTCAGGCTCCGGGAGTTCCGCCCTCCTGCCGGGCTTCGGCGGGCGGGCGGTTGCGTTTCCGGTGGGCGGCGACGCGGGTGCGCGAGGCGCAGCGCGGCGAGCAGTAGCGGCGCGGGGTGCCGGGTCCGGTGGCCAGGTAGAGCGTCGCGCAGTCCGGGGCCGCGCAGCCGCCCCAGGCCGGGCGGCCGTGCTCGCTGAGCAGCTGGGCCAGGGCGAGCGCGCCGGACGCGGTGAACCAGTCGGCCCAGCTCGCGTCCTCGCCCCGGTCGACGTGCAGATGCCAGGCGTGACCGTCGTGCCGTGACAGGCGCGGGCGGGCGCCGCACTCCTCCAGCAGGGCGTTCAGGGCCAGGGCCGACCGGTCCGTGTCGGTCTCGGTGAGTACGTCGTCCGTGAGCCGGACCGTGGCGGCCCGCAGCTCCGCGGCGTCCGTGGCGGTGAAGGCGGCTTCGGCGACGTCGTCGGGGGTCTCGCCGTGGCGGCGCAGCAGGGCGGCCAGGGCGTCGCGGGAGAGCGCGGGGTCCTCGCGTACGGCGTTGGCGATCTCCATCAACCGTTCGGCGGGGCGGAAGCCCTGACGGGAGTCCTGGGAGAAGCCCTGACGGATGCCCTGGTGGGCGGTGGTGCCGCTCATGGTGTCGTCGCCCTCTCAATCGCCGCTTCCCACTCTACTGTAACGTCTTTTTAAGGTAAGCCGTTACAGTCAGGTCGGGACCGGGCCGGGCCCAGCCGGGTCGAGCCGGACCGGACCGGGCCACGGTCGGGGTGGGGAAGGCGGGCGGGCTCCATGATGGGGCGGGGGTTGCGGAGTTATCTGGCCACCGCGTTCTGCGCGCGGCTGGCCGACGAGGGCGTGGCGGTGGCCGTGGCGCTGCTCGCCCTGGAGCGCACCGGGAGCGCGGCTCAGAGCGGGTTCGTGCTGGCCGCATGGCTGGCGCCGCATCTGCTGGCCGCGCCGCTGACCGGCGGCCTGGCCGCGCGGGTGCGGTGGCCGCGGCTCTGGTACGCCGCCGCGCTCGGGGGGTTCGGCGCGGCGATCGCGGGGCTCGCGCTGACCGTCGGCCGGGGGCCGGTGGGGCTGGCCCTCGCGGTCGCGCTGGCCGGGGGCTGCTGCGGCCCTGTCGTCTCGGGCGGGCTCTCCAGCCTCGTCGCGTCCCTGGCGCCCGACGAGGAGGCACGCGCGCGTGCGTACGCGTGGGACGCCGCGACGTACAACGCCGCGTCGGTGGTGGGGCCCGCGGGTGTGGCGCTCGCCTCGGCCGCGCTGTCGCCCGGTGCGGCGACGCTGCTGCTCGCGGGGGCGGCGGCGGGCGCCGCCGGGCTGGTCTGGCTGCTGCCGCTGCGGGCGGGTCCGGCGGCTGTGGCGCGCTCCCTGCGGGCCGATCTGACGGCCGGGCTCGCGGCGGTGTGGCGGATACCCGCGCTGCGGGCGATCACCGCGAGCACCTGTGTGGCGTACGTCGGCGTCGGCGGGCTGACGGTCACCGCGGCGCTGCTCGCCGAGGAGCGTGGACGGGCGGGGGGCGCGGGGGTGCTGGTGACCGCCTTCGCGCTGGGGGCGCTCGGCGGATGCCTCGCGGTGGCCCGCAGGCCGCCGCGCGGATCCGCGCGGCGGCTGGCTCGTTGGAGCCTGCTCGGTACGGGGGCCGCGCTCGCGGGGGCGGCGGCGGCGCCGTACGAGCTGGCCGTGGTGCTGTTCGGCGTGGCCGGGCTGTGTGACGGGCCGCTGCTCACGGCGACCCTGCGCATCCGCGCGGCGTACGCGCCTCAGGAGGTGCGGGCGCAGGTCTTCACGCTGGGGGCGGGTCTGAAGCTCTCGGCGGCGGCGGGCGGCGCGGCCCTGGTGGGTGTGGGTGCGGGCGCCGCGCTGCCCGCGTACGCCCTGCTGCTGGTCGTCGCCGCGCTCCAGTTGGCCGCGGCGGCCCTGCTGCGAGGCCGCTCGGAGGGCTGAGGCGTCTCCTCGCCTCCTCGCCACTCTCAACGTATAGCGCGGTGGGGGGCTTGCGGCAAGGGCCGGGGGGTGGCGCAGAATCGCCAGCCTGGTCCGGAACTTATGGGTACAGGGGGTTCGTGGTGATTGATGTCGTTGTGGTCGGTGGTGGCCCTACCGGGATGATGCTGGCCAGCGAGTTGAGGCTGGCCGGGGTGCGGGTGGTCGTGCTGGAGAAGGAGCCGGAACCGCCCGCGTTCGTCCGCGCGCTCGGGCTGCATGTGCGCAGCATCGAGGTGCTGGATCAGCGTGGTCTGCTGGAGCGGTTTCTGCCGCTCGGCCAGCGGTTCGAGGTCGGCGGTTTCTTCGCCGGTATCGACAAGGGGTGGCCCGCCCGGCTGGACACCGCGCACGGGTACGTCCTGGGCATCCCGCAGACCGTCACCGACCGGCTGTTGGCCGAGCGCGCCGACGAGCTCGGCGCGGAGATCCGGCGCGGATGCGAGCTGGTCGGGCTGAGTCAGGACGAGCACGGGGTGACCGCCGAGCTGGCGGACGGCACGCGGCTGCGCTCGCGCTTCCTCGTCGGCTGCGACGGCGGGCGGAGCACGGTGCGGGGGCGGCTCGGCGTCGGCTTTCCCGGCGAGCCGTCCAGGGTCGAGACGCTGCTGGGCGAGATGGAGCTGACCGCGTCGCCGGACGAGTTGGCCGCCGTGGTGGCCGAGGTCCGCGCGACCCAGAAGCGGTTCGGCGCGATGCCGCTGGGGGACGGGATGTACCGCGTCGTGGTGCCCGCCGACGGTGTGGCGGACGACCGGTCCGTCCCGCCGGGCCTGGAGGAGTTCAGGCGGCGGCTGCGGGCGGTCGCCGGTACCGATTTCGGGCTGCACTCGCCGCGCTGGCTGTCCCGTTTCGGCGATGCCACCCGGCAGGCCGAGCGCTATCGCGTCGGGCGGGTGCTGCTGGCGGGGGACGCGGCGCACATCCACCCGCCGACCGGTGGGCAGGGGCTCAACCTGGGCATCCAGGACGCGTTCAACCTGGGCTGGAAGCTGGCCGCCGAGGTGGGCGGCTGGGCGCCGGACGGTCTGCTCGACAGCTACCACGCCGAGCGGCATCCGGTGGGTGCCGACGTGCTGGACAACACCCGTGCGCAGATGCAGCTGATGTCCACCGAGCCGGGCGCTCAGGCGGTGCGCCGACTGGTGTCGGAGCTGATGGACTTCGACGACGTGAACCGGTACCTGATCGAGAAGATCACCGCGATCGGGGTCCGCTATGACTTCGGGGACGGGCACGAGCTGCTCGGCAGGCGGCTGCGGGACGTGGAGCTGAAGCGGGGGCGCCTGTACGAGCTGACGCGCGGCGGGCGCGGGCTGCTGCTCGACCAGACCGGTCGCCTCTCGGCGGCGGGCTGGGCGGACCGGGTCGACCACGTAGTGGACGTCGGCGAGGAACTCGACGCGCCCGCCGTACTGCTACGCCCCGACGGCCATGTGGCCTGGGCGGGCGAGGACCAGGCAGAGCTGCTCGCCCACCTGCCGAGGTGGTTCGGCGCGCCCGCGCGGTGACGGGCACGCCGACCGCGGGGTGCGCGCCCGTGGCGGGACCGGCCGCGCGGTGAGCGGTCGGTGGGCTCAGGCCAGGGCTGTCAGGGCGCGGCGGGCTACCTCTCTGCCGATGGGGAGGGACGCCGTCGCCGCGGGGGACGGGGCGTTCAGGACGTGTACCGCGTGGGGGGACTCGTGGAAGAGGAAGTCGTCCGCGAGCGTGCCGTCGCGGAGCACCGCCTGGGCCCGGACCCCCGCGGGCGAGGGCCGCAGGTCGTCGGCGGTCACCGCGGGCAGCAGGCGGCGCACCGCCGAGGTGAACGCCTCCTTCGACAGGGACCGCCGCAGCTCCCCGGCGCCGTACCGCCAGTGCTGCCGCGCTATGTGCCAGGCGCCGGGCCAGGCGAGCGTCGCGGCCAGCTCGGCGGGGCGCAGCGACGCCCAGGTGTATCCCTCGCGGGCGAGCGCGGGCACCGCGTTCGGTCCCAGGTGGACGCTGCCGTCGATGCCTCGGGTGAGGTGCACGCCGAGGAAGGGGAAGGCGGGGTCGGGGACCGGGTAGACCAGGCCGTTCACCAGCTCCGGGCGGGCCAGCTCGTAGTACTCGCCGCGGAAGGGGACGATCCGCATGCCGGGGTCGTCCCCGGTGAGGCGGGCGATCCGGTCGCAGTACAGGCCCGCGCAGTTGACCAGCACCCGCGCCCTGAGCACCGCCTGGTCCGCGGTGCGGACCGCGACGCCGCGCCCGGCCCGGCGGTCGACGCGGGTGACCTCCGCGCCGTACCGGATGTCCGCGCCACAGGCCTCGGCCAGCCGCGCGGCCACCGCGGCGTAGTCGCACACGCCCGTCGTGCCGACGTGGATACCGGCCAGGCCGCGCACCTGCGGCTCGTACTCCGCTATCTGCGCCGGGCCCAGCTCGCGCACCGGAATGCCGTTCTCCCGGCCGCGCTGCGCCAGGGCGTGCAGGCGGGGCAGCTCGGCGCGCTCGGTGGCGACGATCAGCTTGCCGGTGACCGCGTGCGCGATGTCGTACTCCGCGCAGAACTTGACCATCTCGGCCGCGCCCCGCACCGCGAAGTCGGCCTTCAGCGATCCCGGTCGGTAGTACACGCCGCTGTGGATCACGCCGCTGTTGCGCCCGGTCTGGTGGCGGGCCGGGCCCGGCTCCTTCTCCAGGACCGTCACGCGGGTGCCCGGCGCGGTGCGGGACAGCGCGTACGCCGTCGAAAGACCGACGATCCCGCCGCCCACCACGAGCACATCGGCGTCGTACACGCTCTTGCTCATCACGGATCACACCTCCCAGGTTCGATACTGCACTGCGCCACTGACAACGCCCGCAAACCTGGGCCTCCCGGCCGGGCACACCCTAGGCCCGGCCGGGCGAACCCTAGGCCGGGGCCACCAGCAGGGGGCGGGCGCGTTCGCGCAGTTCCGCGACGCGGGGTTCGTCGCCGTGCGGTTCGAGGCGGTGCAGCAGGTCGCGTACGTACTCGGTGGTGCGCGCCGACGAGATGCGGCCCGCCACCTCGACCGCGCGCAGTCCCTGCGCGCACGCCGCGTCCAGGTTCCCCGACTCCAGCTCGGCGACCGCCGACACCACCAGGCGCAGCCCGTGCGACCGGACGAACTCCTCGGTGGGCCTGGACAGCGCCTGCTCGGTGAAGCGGCGGACCTGGCGGGGCGCCTTCAGGTCGCGGTAGCACTCGGCCGCGTCCGCGGCGAACCGGTCGTAGCAGTAGAAGCCGAGCCAGGACGGGTCCGCGTCGCCGTCCCTGGCCCGCTCCAGCCAGCCCTCGGCGGCCTTGAGCGCGGCGCCCGCCGCTGCGGCGTCGTTGGCGCGCGCGTGCGCGCGTGCCTCGACTAGGCGGAAGAAGCTCATGGTGCGGGCCGTGGCGAGGCCGCGGTTGCGTTCGAGCGCGGCCTGCGCGAGGTCGACCCCCTCGTCGCCGAAGCCCCGGTAGGTGGCTTGTAAGGACATGGTGGCGAGTACGTAGCCGCCCAGGGGCACGTCGGCCGCCGCCCTGGCCAGCCGCAGCGCCTGGATGTAGTAGCGCTGCGCCGCCTCCTGCTGGCCGGTGTCGAAGGCCATCCACCCGGCGAGCCGGGTCAGTTCGGCGGTCGCGCCGAACAGCGCGCGCCCCACCTCGTCCGAGTACGAGCCGAGCAGCAGCGGCGCCGCCTCGACGCGCAGGCACTCCGGGACCATCGAGGAACGCCAGTCGCCGCCGCCGTACTTGGAGTCCCAGCGGCGGGCGTCCTGGGCGGCCTCGCGCAGCTTCTGCACGTCGCTGTGGCCGACTTTGAGCGGTGCGTCGCCGGGCGCGGAGCCGCTGTCAGCAGCGCTGGCGCTGACGGCGCTGGCGAGGGAGCGCTCCACGGAGCTGTCGGCGGGCGTAATCAGCCATCTGGAGGCGGGCGTGGCATATGCGCTGACCGCGAACGAACCGGCCAGCGACTGCCAGATCCCCCCGCCGCCACGCCGCCCGGCGAGGTCGAGGCGGTAGAGGTCGGTCGCCGACCGGACGGCGGCTCCCACGTCCCGCGGGAAGGCGAGCCCCACCTCGGGCGCGGGGTCGGCGTCCGCGAGCCCTATCTCCTGCAACGGCACCGGCCTGCCGAGCTTCTGGCCGATGGCCGCGGCGATGAGATGCGGGGCCGCACCCTGCGGCACCATGCCCTTGGAGACCCAGCGGGCCACCGAGGTCTTGTCGTAGCGAAGGGTCAACCCGCGCTGTGCGCCGAGGTCGTTGACCCGCCGCGCGAGTCCCGCGTTGCTGATTCCCGCGAGGGCGAGAACGGCGCCGAGCTTGTCGTTCGGCCCGCGTTGCTCCCTGGACATGCGCCACCCCTCGACACAGACGGCTGCCGCGGGGGCATAACCACGCGGCATTCGTAAACCCAGCGTAGTTCGCCGCATCCCAAGCGTTAAGGGGCAAGTTCCGGATGGCGGGATTGTTGTCTGTACAGAAGCGGCGCCGAACAGGGTCGTGCTCCGGGCGTGTGGCCGTGCGCCCGCCCGTGCGCTCTTCTCCGGCCATCCGGGGAGCGCTTCCATGGCAACGCGTGGGTCGGCCCGCTGCGTACTGGATCCAGTGGGCTGGGGGACACCGCCGCCTACATCCCCGCGGGCGGCGGACCAGTCCGGGAGGCGCACCCCGCCTCCCGGACTGCGCGACCGGCCGTCCGGCGGACGGATTGGCCGAAAACAGCCGGTCCCCAACCGGCCTCCGTGCGGCCCGTCGAGGGTCGCCGGGTGAGCCAACTCTTCCGCTTCGGGGGCGCATTGTGCTGCGCGCGTGCCGCCCCGCAGTCGCTCCCGCGCGCCTTCTTCGTGGCAGCATGGTCCCGAACTCGTTCGGTGCTCTGTTCTGTCCACAGCCTGTGGAGGCGGCGATGCGGTGGTTGGTGGGGTGGAGTCGTACCACCGCGAAAGCGCCCGGAAGTCCCGGAAGCTTCGGAAGTCCCGGAAGCTTCGGAAGTCCCGGAAGTCCCGGAAGTCCCGGAAGCCTCGGCGACGCCGACGGCGGGGATCCGCACCCGGTGGGCTCCCAGCTGCTCTGGAGCGACCCCGATCCGCTGTGGGCGGTCGGCGACTGGCGCGTGGACGAGGTACGCGTCATCGAGGCCGACCCGCACACCAGGATCGCGGTACTGGGCACCTGCGGCGCCAGCGACGAACAGCTCAGGCTCGGCCTGCTGGCCGCGCGCGGCGGCGCGCTGCGGCATCTGACCACCTGGTCCGGGAGTTACACGGCCGTCGTCCAGGTGGGGCGGCGGGTCACCGTCGCGGGCGACCTGGCGGGCGCACGGCCCGTTTTCCACACCCCCTGGGCGGGCGGCACGGCGTACGCGACGGCCGCGCTCCCGCTCGCCGACCTGGTCGAGGCCCATCTCGACATCGGCTACCTCGCGGCGCTGCTCGCCTGCCCCGACGTGCCCGAGGCCCTGCACGACTCGACGCCGTACGCGGGCGTGCGGCGCATTCCGCCGGGGCACGCGCTGATCCTGCGCGACGGCGCACGGGAGATCGCCGGGTACGAACCGGTGGCCTCGCTCGCGATCGCGGCACCCCAGATGGACGCGACGCGCGCCGTGGACGGCGTACGTGACGCGCTCGTCGACGCGGTGCGCGCCCGGCTGTCCGCGCCCCGCCATGTTCCGGACATCGATCCGGGTCCGGTGCCCGGCATGGGTCCCGCCGAGCGCCGGGCCCCCCGGCTGCCGGCGCCCGGCATCGGCGCCGACCTGTCCGGGGGGCCCGCGTCCGGGACGCTCGCGCTGCTCGCCGCGGGTCTGCCGGGGCTGCCGGGCACGGTGCTCGGGCATGGCACAGGGGCCGGGGAGCGGCTGCTCGCCGTCACCTTCAACGACCTGACGGCCAGCGGCCGCGAGGCCGAGCTGGAGCGCGCCGGGGCCATCGCGGCGAACCCCCGGCTGCACCATGTCGTCGTCACCGGCGGCGAGGAGACCCTCCCCTACGCCGACCTGGACGGACCGCTCACGGACGAGCCGGGGCCCTCGCTGGTGCTGGCCGGGCGGCACCGCGCGCGACTCGCCGCGGGCAGCGCCGACCACTTCACCGGCGGCGGCGCGCGGCAGGTCCTGGACGCGCATCCGGCCCGGCTGGCCGATCTGCTGATGGACCGGCGCCGCCGCCATCTGGTGCGCCCGGTCGCGGCGCTGGCGAAGAGCGAAGGATCGGTCCTGGTCCCGGCGAAGGTCTACGCGGCCGCGCGCCGACTGGCCCGTACGTCCTACCGCTCCGGGCTCGGGGACGCCGCGCTGCGGCTGCGGGACGGGCGCTTCGACGAACCGCCGGGCGCGGTGGGAGCCTCCCTCGCGGCACTCACCTGGGCCAGGCCGGGACCGGCCGCGCGCTGGCTCACCGGGGAGGCGCTCGCCGAAGTATCGGTTCGCCTGGAGCAGGCCGCCATGCGTCCGGGGCCCGGTCCGGGGCAGCACCCCGGCGAGCTGCGCGCGCGTGCCGCGCTGGCCCGGCACGCCGCGGATCTGCGGGTTCTGGAGCAGGCCGCCGAGGTCCGCTCGCAGCGGCTGCACACGCCCTTCCTGGACAACCAGGTGGTACGGGCCTGCCGCGCGCTGCCGGAAGCGCTGCGGGTCCGGCCGGGCGCCCGCGCGGACATCCTCCGTGCGGTGCTGGAGGGCGCCGGGGTCACGGAGCTGCCGCCCGGCTGGGGCGCCGCCTCGCATGCCTCGTCCGCGGCGGCGGTCGGCACGGGGCTGCGCGTCGCGGTCGGCTCCCTGGTCGACCTCTTCGGTACGCCGCTGCTCGCGCAGGCGGGTCTCGTCGAGGCCAGAGTCGTCCGCAAGGCCCTGCGCGCGGCGGCCGACGGCGCGGGGCTGCCCCTGGACGGCCTGGCCGAACTCGTCTCGACAGAGCTCTGGCTCCGCCGCCTCCTGTCCCGCCGCGGCACCTGCTGGACCGGCACCCCGACCCGCACCCGCGCGGTCCCCGCCGGGATATCCCCCAGGCGGGGCGCACTCGGGGGCGCGGGCCGCACCTGAACCACGAGAGGCCGCGTGGCGCGGGCCGCGGGTGGGCCGGGCCGTGCTGGTCCGGGCTGGTCCGGGCCGTGCTGGTCCGGGCCGCGGCGGACCGCACGGAAGGTCGGGCCGGGTGAGGGGCGCGTGCGGGGTCGTGGGTCCACTCGGGCACGCGAGACTCCGGCGGGCTCGGGCGTACGAGAGGCCGCGAGGCGCGGGTCGCGGGTGGGCTGGACGGGAGCGCCGGAGCCGGAGGCGGCGCGCCGGAGCCGGGGGCGGCGCGCGGGAGCCGGGGCGGCGTGCCGGAGCGGGGCGGGCGTGGGACCCGGACGGGCGCCCTGTGGGAGTGGTCTGCGGGCGGGGCGGGCGTCGGTCGGGGTGCGTGGGGGTCGCGTAAAATCGGGGCATTGTGTCTGACGATCACCACGCCTCCCGACCCCACGGCGCGCCCCGCTTCCCCGGAGGCCCCACACCCGACCCCGCGGGGTCGCACCACGAGCGGCGCATCCGCAGTTTCCAGCCGCGCCGGAGCCGGGTGACCGCCAGCCAGGGTGAGGCCCTGGAGCGGCTGTGGCCCAAGTGGGGCCTGGACATCGACGGACGGCGCGTCCTCGACCTCGGTGAACTCTTCGACGGCCGCCCCGTCGTCCTGGAGATCGGCTTCGGCATGGGCGAGGCCACCGCGCAGATGGCGGCCGACGACCCGGAGACCGGGATTCTCGCGGTCGACGTGCACACACCCGGCCAGGGCAACCTGCTCGGTCTCGCGGACCGGAACGGCCTGTCCAACATCCGCGTGGCCAACGGCGACGCGATCATCCTCCTCCGCGAGATGCTGGCCCCCGAGTCGCTGGACGGGCTGCGCGTCTACTTCCCCGACCCGTGGCCCAAGACCCGGCACCACAAGCGGCGCATCATCCAGCCGGACTTCCTCACCCTCGCCGCGCCCCGGATGAAGCCCGGCGCGCTGCTGCACTGCGCGACCGACTGGGAGCCCTACGCCGAGCAGATGCTCGAGGTGCTCGACGCGCACCCCGACTTCGAGAACACCCAGCCAGGCGGCGGCTTCGCGCCCCGCCCGGCGTTCCGGCCGCTCACCCGGTTCGAGGGCCAGGGTCTGGACAAGGGGCACGTCGTCCACGACCTGCTGTTCACCCGCACCGCCGCGCTCACCTCCGAGAGCGCCCCCGAGGGCGGCCCCGGAAGCGACCCCGAGAGCGCGCGCCCCTGAGCTGGTCCGGGGCACCGTCGCGGACCGCCGTCGTCCCTCGTTAGGGTCAACGCCGTGGCCGTCAGCGATCCGTATCCGCCGTCCGAGGTCCCGCACGTCGAGGGGCCGAGACCGCGCCGTACCTCCTGGTGGCGGCACAGGGCCGTACGGGCGGGCGCGCTGGTCGCTCTGCTCGCCGTGTCCGGGGTCGTCATCCTGGCCCTGGTCAGGGAGCAGACCGGCACGGAAGGCTTCCTCGTCGGGCTCGGGCTCGCGGTGCTGCCGGTACCGCTGCTGACCGCCGCGTTCCGCTGGCTGGACCGGGTCGCGCCGAGCCCCTGGCGGAACCTGGTGTTCTGCTTCGCCTGGGGCGCCTGCGCCGCCGCTCTCATAGCGATCGTCGCGAACTCGTTCGCGATGAACTGGATAGCCGCCAACACCCCCGACCGGACCGACGCCGACGCGCTCGGCGCGACCGTCATCGCACCGGTCGTCGAGGAGACCGGCAAGGCGGCCGCGGTCCTGCTGGTCTTCCTGTTCCGCAGGCGGGACTTCACCGGGATCGTCGACGGCGTGGTGGTCGCCGGAGTCACCGCCACCGGCTTCGCGTTCACCGAGAACATCCTCTACCTGGGCAACGCCTACGGCATGGACGCCGACGGCGGCTTCCCGGACGGCGGTCTCGTCGACGACACCGGCGCCGACCTGCCGTCGATGACCGTCCTGACGTTCTTCGTACGGGTCGTCATGTCGCCGTTCGCGCACCCGCTGTTCACCGTGCTCACCGGCATCGGTTTCGGCATCGCCGCGCACGCGGCGCACCGCCAGCGGACGCGCCGGGTGCTGGCGCCGGTCGGCGGGCTGCTCCTGGCGATGGGCATGCACGCGCTGTGGAACGGCTCCGCGGTCTTCGGCGGCCTCGGCTTCTTCGCCGTCTACGCGTCCTTCATGGTTCCCTGCTTCGGGCTGCTGACCTGGCTGGCGATCTGGACCAGGCAGCGCGAGCTGCGCATGCTGCGCGAGGAGTTGCCCGCCTATGTGCGCGCCGGCTGGCTCGCGCCGCTGGAACCTCGGGCACTCGCCTCGCTGCGCGCCCGGCGCATCGCCCGCGCGCACGCCGCCAGGACCCAGGGCCGGGACGCGGCCCGCGCGGTCGCCGACTACCAGCGCTGTGCGACGTCGCTGGCGCTGCTCAGGAACCGGGGCCGCGGCGGCCGGGCGGGCGCCGACTTCGTCGTACGGGAGCGTGCGCTGCTGGACGAGCTGTGGCGGCACCGCGGCACGGCGCGCCCCGCACACGCCCACGCGGCCTGGGAGACGGCCCCGGCGGTCCCACCGGTCCCGGCCTCGGTCCCGCCCTGGCCGGTCGGCCCCGGCTACGGCCCCGGCTACGGCTACGGCTACGGCTACGGCGCGGGATACGCGGGGCCGCACCACCCGCACAGCGGCTGAGCGCGGCCCACCGCGGCCAGCGGCACGACCACCACAGGCGAACGCGCGTGCGTTTCACGTGAAACCGCGTTCCGGGCACGCGTCGTACCGCGGGCATGCGTCGTACCGACAGCCCTGGCGTCGGGGGGGGTGCCGCCAGGACTGCCGGAGTCCAGGGGAATCAGAGTCAGAGATTCGCGAGCGGAGGGCCGGGAACCGAGGCCTGACAGATCAGGGGTTGAGGCCCTTGCTGCGCAGCCACGCCCTCGGGTCCACCTTGCCGCCGCCGGGCGACTCGACCTCAAGGTGCAGGTGCGGGCCCGAGGAGTTGCCGGTGGAGCCGACCCGGCCGATGACCTCGCCCGTGGTGACCTTCTGGCCCGCCGTGACGGCGATCGACGACTGGTGGCTGTAGGAGACCTCCGTGCCGTCGTCCAGCTCCAGGACGGTGCGGTACCCGTACGCGCTGCCGTGCCAGCCAGCGAACTTGACGGTGCCGCTGTGCACGGCCTTGATCGGCGTACCCGTCGGGGCGGCGAAGTCCAGCCCGGTGTGGTACCCGGACGACCACATCGGGCCAGCCTGCCCGTAGGTCGAGGTGATCGTGTAGGAGGAGGTGGGGAGCGAGAAGCTCGCGGCGAGCTTGGCGAGGCGCTCCTCCTCGGCCTTGCGCTTGGCCTCTTCCTCGGCCTTGCGCTTCTTCTCCTCTTCAGCCTTGCGCTTGGCTTCCTCTTCGGCCTTGCGCTTCTTCTCGGCCTCGGCCTCGGCGTCGCTGCGCGCCTTCGCGGCGTCCTCAGCGGCCTTCTTGGCGGCGGCGTCCGCCGCCGCGACCTGCTCGGCGGTCGCGGCTTGGTCCTGCTTGCGCTCGGCCTGCTGCACGATGCGGGCGCGCAGCGCCTCACCGGCGTCCACCGAGCCCTGCTCACCGTCGGCTTCGGCGCCCGCGGTGGCCTGCGAGACCGTGGCCACGCCGCCGAGCTCGGCGGCGGACTCGGACTCGCTCTCGTCGCCGTCATCGGACAGCAGCGAGCCCACGTCCGGAAGCTTGTCCGTCACGCCCGAGAGGTCGGGCATGGATATCGGGGCCGCCGACTTGTCCTGCGCGGTGGCGATGCCGCCCGCGCCGACCGCGGCGATGACGCCGACGCCGAGCACCGTGGAGCTGCGGGCGAATCCGCCGCGCTGCTTGGCGACGCGGTGCCTGCCGCGCACGGGGCGGATGGACTCCTCGGTGGGATTCCACTCCCCCACGGGCTCCTCAAGAGCGAGAGAGCCGGGCTCGTAGCCGTCGTCCGGCAGGTACGAGACTTCGGGGGCAGGCCTGTTGGACGCCACTGGGGCGCACTCCTTTCCTTCCTCTCGCCTACCGGGTTAGCTGACGGGTTCGGAACAGGAAGGTTTCCTACGGGCACTCCAGCGCCTCGGTTGAAGCGTGTCGCGCCCGATTCACCCCAAGTAGGTGGTTCCCCGGCTCCCTTGCGGGATTAGGCGTGTGAGCACGGAGCCGACTCTTGTGACGGCTGGGACGACCGCGCTGCGTTATCGAACGTTAATAGACCCCGACCCCGGATTCCAAGCCGTTCCCACTGATCGTTCAGGATCTCGGCCGTGGACTTAACGGGGCATGGAGGGTCCAAATCGGGCGAGTCGACTCCTCCGGATCGGCACTGATTTTCTTGACGGTGTGTCAGTCGTTATGCGGAGGGGTCCCCTTCGGTCACCTTCGGTGACATCGCGGGTCGGCTGACCGCGAGCAGCGCCATGTCGTCGGTCGTGACGCCTCCCGTGTGGCCGTGCACTTCGTCGGCCACGGTGCCGAGCAGCGCGTCGGGGCCCGGAAAGACCCGCCCGCTCAGCCGCGCCGCCGGATCGTAGAAGACGTTTCCCGCGTCCCGCGCTTCGGAGAGCCCGTCCGTGTAGAGCAGAAGCGTGGCCCCCACGGGGAACTCGGCCTCGGTCACCCGGTCCGGCCAGCCGCCCAGGTCGCCCATCCCGAGCGGCAGCGCGGGCTCGTCGGGGGTCAGCACCCGCAGCGCCCCGTCCGCGCACAGCAGCAGCGGCTCCGGGTGCCCCCGGTTGATCAGGCGGATGACGCCGTCGCCGTGCGGGATCTCCGCGAGTACGGCCGTGGTGAACCCCTCGAACGCGTCGAGCCCCTCGCGCCGGGTGCCCTCACGGGTCAGGGCGCGCTCCAGGCGCTGCGCCACGGCCGCCAGGGTCGCCTCGCCCTCGGCGGCCTCCCGGAAGGCCCCGATGACCACCGCGACCGCCTCGACCGCGCCGAGGCCCTTGCCGCGTACGTCGCCGACGATGAGCCGTACGCCGTGCGGGGTGTCCTGGACCGCGTAGAGGTCGCCCCCGATGAACGCGTCGGCCTGCGCGGCCTCGTAGCGGGCGGCGATGGCGAGCCCGCGGATGCTGGGCGGCGGCTCCGGCAGCACGGCCCGCTGGGCCGCCTCGGCGATATGACGGACCGAGGCGAGCTGCTCGCCTCTGCTGCGGACGACGAGGTTGATCACGATCGCCAGAGCGGCCACGGTGGTGACCGTGACCAGTTCGGTGGTCTCCTGCGGAAACCCCATCGTGCCGTAGTACATCTGCGGCCCGATGACCGACGCCGACGCGGCGATCCCGATCAGGACCGTGCCGCTGAGCGCGAAGAACGGCGCGGCGATCAGCGGGGCGGCCGAGAAGAACGGCGCGGCGGTGAACCTGGGCGGGGTCAGCAGGGCGACGGTCAGCCCGACGGCGATCAGCAGCACCGGCAGCGCGCGGACGAAGGTGATGCCCCGGTCCCGGTCCCAGTGCCGAGGCCGGTGCCGTCCGACCGGTGTCCCCGGCGCCCCTGCTCGATGGCCCACCCGTTCGTCTCCCGCCACGTCCGCCCCGTACCGGCCGCGGACCGCTGCCGCTGTTCCCTCAGCCTTCCCGCAGCGGGGGCCGCGGGCTACCGGATGTGCGCCGAACGGGTGACGAGGGAAGCGGGGAAGCGGGAAACGCGTCAGGCCCGACAGCTCGAAAGCTGCCGGGCCTGACGTTCAGTAGCGGGGACAGGATTTGAACCTGCGACCTCTGGGTTATGAGCCCAGCGAGCTACCGAGCTGCTCCACCCCGCGTCGGTGAACTCAACTATACGCCATCCGGACGGGCCTCCCGACCACGTTCACTGTGGCGTCCGCCTCAGAGGTCGATGCCGAGCACCAGCGCCCCCAGCGAGTAGACGGTCGCGGTGACCAGCACGACTCCGATGACGTTCAGCCAGACGCCGCCCCGGATCATCTGCCCGATGGTGATCTTGTCCGTACTGAACACCACGGCGTTCGGCGGAGTCGCGACCGGGAGCATGAACGCGCACGTGGCGGCCAGCGCCACCGGCAGCGTGAACAGCAGCACGTCCTGATCCGTCCCGGCCGCGACCGCCGCCATGACCGGCACGAAGGTCGCCGTGGTGGCGGTGTTGCTGGTCAGCTCGGTCAGCAGCAGGATCACGACCACGATCACGACCACCAGGAGCAGCACCGGCAGCGCGTCGAGCCCGCCGACCTGGTCGCCGATCCACGCGCCGAGTCCGCTCGCGCCGATCTGCGCGGACAGCGCCAGACCGCCGCCGAAGAGCAGCAGGATGCCCCACGGCACATCTCGGGTGTCCTCCCACTCCAGTACGCGCTTGCCGCCGCCGGACGTGACCGGCAGCGTGAACAGCGCCACCGCCGCCAGCATGGCGACCCCCGCGTCGGACACATGGTCGTCCACCCAGGCCACGTACGGGCTGAGCACGCCCACCAGGACCCACAGCAGGGCGGTGGCGGCGAAGACGGCGAGTACGGTCCACTGGCCGCGCCCCATCGGCCCGAGCTCCCGCCTGCGCTGCTCGATCAGCTCCCGGCCGCCCTCGATCTCCCTGATGCCGGGGCGGAAGACCCGCGTCAGCACCAGCCAGGCGATGACGAGGAAGACCGCGGCCAGCGGCACGCCGAACAGCATCCACTCGAAGAAGGTGATGTCGATGCCCTGCTCGGATTTCAGATAGCCCTGGAGGAACGCGTTGGGCGGGGTCCCGATGACGGTGCCGAGCGAGCCGATGGACGCCGCGTAGGCGATGCCGAGCAGCAGCGCGGTGGCGAAGTTCGCGTCCTGACGGCCGCCGCGCAGCCGCGTCACCAGGCCGAGCACCGCGACCCCGATGGGCAGCATCATCACCGTGGTGGCGGTGTTGGAGATCCACATGCTGAGCAGCGCGGTGGCCAGCATGAAGCCGCCGATCATGCGCATGGGGCTGGTGCCCACGAACAGCACCGTACTCAGCGCGAACCGGCTGTGCAGGTTCCAGCGCTGCATGGCCAGGGCGATGATGAAGCCGCCCATGAACAGGAAGATGACCGGATTCGCGTACGGGGCGGCGGTGTCCTTGATGGGGGCGACGTCGAGCACCGGCATCAGCACCAGGGGCAGCAGCGCGGTGGCGGGCAGCGGCACGGCCTCCGTCATCCACCAGACCGCCATCAGCGTGGCGACCGCCGCCACGTTCTTGCCGTCCGCGGAGAGCGAGTCGGGCAGGACCAGGCGGACGAGCAGCGCGAGCACGACACCGGCCCCGAGCCCGATCCACTGACGCGGAACCACCGCGCCCGCCCCGTCTCGCCCGTCTCGTCCGTCTCGTCCGTCTCGCCCTACTCGCTCCTCTCCCTTTTCCTGCCCCTCTCGCCCTTCGCTGAGGCTGGGCTCCGACATCAGGCATCCCCCCTGTGGCATGTACACCCTCTACACCCTCGCCGCGAGGGCGGGGGACAACATCCCACCGGGGGTGGCCTGCGACAAGACCCCGTACGCGACGGCCTGGAGGCGCGCTACAGGGCGTGGCCCGTGGTCGCGTCCACATGGGCCGGGACCTCGTCGTGGCGGTCGCCGACGGTGAGCGTCCCAGTGGGCTCGAACATCAGGATCGCGGCGCCGTCCGGCGCGTACGGCTTGTGCTCGACGCCGCGCGGGACGGTGAAGACCGACCCGGTGGGCAGCGTGACCGTACGCTCCCCCGCGGGCTCGCGCAGGGCGATGCGCAGCTCCCCGTCGAGTACGAGGAAGAACTCGTCGGTGTGCTCGTGGGCGTGCCAGACGTGCTCGCCCTCGACCTTGGCGACGCGTACGTCGTAGTCGTTGACGCGCTGGACGATACGGGGGCTCCACAGGGCGTCGAAGGAGGCCAGCGCCTGGCCCAGGGCGACGGGCGCGGGGGAATCGATGAGGGAATCGATGAGGGGCGGCGTACCGGTTTCGTTGCTCATGCGTCCATGGTCACCGCGACGCTCCGTGCCCACGAGTGCTAGAAATCGCATATGCCGCAAGGATCCTCGCACCGGGTCGTCGTGATCGTCGACGAGAACTCCAACCCGTTTGAACTCGGCTGCGCGACCGAGGTGTTCGGGCTGCGCAGACCGGAACTCGGCCGGGACCTCTACGACTTCGCGCTGTGCTCCCCCGAGCCCCGGACCCTGATGCGTGACGGCTTCTTCACGCTCACGGGAGTCGCGGGTCTCGCGGCCGCCGACACCGCGGACACGTTGATCGTGCCCAACCGCCCCGACACCGAGGCCCCGCGCCGTCCGGCCGTCCTCGACGCCGTACGCCGGGCGCACGCGCGCGGGGCTCGTCTGGTGGGCTTCTGCAGCGGCGCCTTCACGCTCGCCGAGGCCGGGGTGCTGGACGGCCGCCGGGCCACCGCGCACTGGCAGTGGGCGGACTCCTTCCGGGCGCGCTTCCCCGCCGTACGACTCGAACCCGACGTGCTGTTCGTGGACGACGGCGACATCCTCACCGCGGCGGGCAGCTCGGCCGCGCTCGATCTCGGGCTGCACCTGGTCCGCCGCGACCACGGGGTGGAGGCCGCGAACTCGGTGAGCCGCCGCCTGGTCTTCGCGGCGCACCGGGACGGCGGGCAGCGCCAGTTCGTGGAGCGGCCGGTGCCCGAGGCGCCCGACGCGTCCCTGGCCCCGGTCCTGGCCTGGGCCCAGGCGCGTCTCGACACCCCGCTCACCGTCAGCGCGCTCGCGGCCCGCGCCGCGGTCAGTCCGGCGACCCTGCATCGCCGCTTCCGCGCTCAGCTCGGCACCACACCGCTGGCCTGGCTGACCGGCGAGCGGGTCGCGCTCGCCTGCCGCCTCATCGAACGCGGCGAGGAACGCCTGGACGTGGTCGCCGCACGCAGCGGCCTCGGCACGGCGGCCAACCTCCGCACCCGGCTGCGGCACACGACGGGCCTGAGCCCGTCGGCGTACCGGCGCAGGTTCGGGCCCGGTACGCCCTACGCGCGGGCGACATAGACCGTGTTGGTGGCGGTGGTCTCCTGCAAGGGGTTGTCGAAGGTCACGACGTGGGCCTCGGACCAGGGGAACACGGCCGCGAGTACGGCGCTGAACGCGTCGCTCGGCGGGTCGTTGGACCACAGGGCGAAGACGCCGCCGGGATGCAGGTGCCCGGCCAGCGCCCGCAGGCCTTCGGCCTGGTAGAGCCCGGCGTGGCTGGGGTGCAGTACATGCTCCGGTGAGTGGTCGATGTCGACCAGTACGGCGTGGAAGCGGCGGCCGGGCGACTCCGGGTCGAGCCCCTGCGCGACACCAGCGGCCGCCCGCGCGAAGAAGTCGCCCCGCACCAGGCGGCAGCGGGGATCCGTCGACAGCCGCTCGCCCAGGGGGACCAGACCTCGCCGGTGCCACTCGATGACCTCGCCGAGTGCGTCGAGCACGGTCAACGAGCGGACCCGGTCGTCGTCGAGCACCGCGCCCGCGGTGTATCCGAGACCCAACCCGCCTACGATGACGTCCAGTTGGCCGGACGCCGCACCGGACGCTGCACCGGACGCTGCACCGGACTCGGAGCCGGACTCGGACTCAGAGTCGGAGCCGGGCGCCGCCGCCAGGCCGAGGCGGGCCAATGCGATCTCCCCCGCCGTGAACAGGCTCGACATCAGGAACTCGTCGCCCAGCTTGACCTCGTACACATCGGTATCGGCGGCGGGATCGCGCCGCCGTCTGAGGCTGATCTCACCCATGGGGGTCGGCTGCCAGTCGATTTCCTCGAAACGCGCGCGCATGGAGGGACCGTAGCCCGTTCACCGGGTCCTCGCGGCGAGGCGCTGCCCGCCCGCATCGCCGCCCGTCCACACCTCCGCTCACCTGCTGGGACTCAGATGATGAGACAGCCCCTTCCATTCAGTCATGACGGACCCATAAAATGACATCTATCAGTCATCCCAAGGAGTCGACATGACTTCACCGACGGTCGAGTACGCGGAGCTCCAGTACGGATGGGAGAAGGCGTACCAGGACCAGGGCGCCGGACCGCTGTGGCAGGATGACCCGATTCCGGTTATTCCGCAGGCAGTTGAGGCACTCAAGGAGCGCAAGGTGCGCACCGTGGTCGACCTCGGCTGCGGGGACGGGCGGAACCTCGCGGCGCTCGCGGAGGCCGGGTTCGCCGCGCTGGGCGTGGACATCGCGCCGACCGGGCTCGCGCACGCGCGCCAGCTGATCCGGCAGCGGTCCTTCCTGCTGCGCGCCGACGCCACCACGCTGCCGCTGGTCGACGCCTCCGTCGACGCGGTGACCTGCTTCGACGTCTTCGGCCAGATCCAGGACCCGACCGACCTGATCGCCGAGGCCCGGCGCATCGTCGCGCCGGGAGGGCTGTTCGTGACGAACGCGTTCACGCTGACCGATCAGACCTACGGCGAGGGCGAGGAGATCGCCCCGCACACGTTCGCCTATAAGGACACCCTCTTCCGCTACTACGAAGAAGCGGAGATCCGGGCGCTGTTCGCCGACTGGCAGGTGCACGAGATCCGCCGGGTCTCCTGGGACGACCCGCCGCACGGCGACTTCCGTCCGTATCCGCACACCCACGACAACTGGGTCGTGTTCGCGACGCCTGGGGAGTGAACCCCGTCCCGGTCTCGGAGCCGGGCTGCGGGTAGCGGGTAGCGGGCGGCAGCGGGGAAGGCCCAGCAGCAGCGACGTCGATCGCGGACAGTTTGGCGTCGGTGGGGAGTTCGCGCAGTGTGCGCACCGGGTACGGGCTGGCGATCAGGTCGGGCTCGGCGGCGTACGGGCGTACTGGGTGACCAGGGCGCGGGGCATGAAGTCGCCCCGCGCCCTGGTCACCCACGGGCCGCGAGACAGCGCAGCGAGGTGACGTCCACGCAGGTGTTGCACAGCAGCCTCGGCGCGCCGGAGCCGAAGGCCGGGGCACAGCCGACGGGGTGCGGGGCGACGATGGCCACCCGCCTGCTCATCACGTACCCGTGCCGGAGAAGCCGGGCACGGTCACCACCCCGTCCGCGCCGCCCGCGCCGTCCGTACCCTCGGCGTTCAGGGCGCGCTCCAGTACGAGGCCGCCGATGGCGATGTCCAGCGAGCCGAGGCCGAACGGCGCGTACACGGCGGTCCTGCCGCGGTCCGCCCGTACCCGACCGCTGAGCAGGTCGCCCACGGCGATGATGTCCGCGCGGTCCACCGCCCCCGACTCGACCGCGAGGGCCAGCGAGGTCTTCTCGCGCAGCGCGTGCGAGACGTCGTCGACGACGTGCGCCGCGCCCGCCATGGCGGAGGGCCGCAGGTCGCGCAGCGACATGTGCAGCACATCGGCCCCCGGCTCGAACCAGTCGCCGTCGCCGACGTACGGCTCGGTCGCCGTGGTGGCGAACAGCACCAGTTCGGCCCCGGCCAACGCCTCGCGCAGGGTACCGGCCACCGTGACCGTACGCGCGATGCCGCCGGTCAGGTCGTCCGCGAAGGCGCGGGCCCGTCGCCCGTCGAGGTCGTGGACCGCGAGCGACTCACACCGCCAGCCCTGTCCGGCCATCACGCGCAACGTGGTCGCGGAGATATAGCCGGTGCCGACGACGGCCATCCGGCCCACCGCCCGGTCGCCGTCGCGCAGTACCCGTGCGCCGACGGCGGCCGAGAGCGCGGTTCGGAAGCCGCTGATCCTGGCTCCTTCGATGACGGCCTTGGGGAAGCCGGTCCGCAGGTCGTTGAGCGCGATCAGCGCGGAGGCACGGGGCAGACCGAGGCCGAGGTTTCCGGGGAAGCTGGAAATCCACTTCACGCCCATGGCGGGGTGGTCCCCGAAGACGCGGGCGGGCAGGGCGATGACGCGCTCGCGCCGGTCGGGGTCGGGGCGCAGGAACAGGCTGTCCGGGTTGACGAGTTCGCCGCGCGCCGCCTGTCGGTAGACGTCCTCGACGATCTGTTCGCTCTCCTTACCGAGGTCATCCAGCACCCTCTTGACCACAGCGGCGGGTATGACGACGAGGTCCTGCGTGTACTCGGTCGTACTCAACTCATGCCTCCAGGTTCGGGTTCGGTTCGGGTTCGGGTTCGGTTCGGGTTCGGGGCTGACGCGGATTCGGTCGCGGATTCGGTCCGTTTAGCGCAGCAGCGAGAACTTCTTGGTCAGCGGATCGAGTTCGGTGCGCTGGCCGAAGACGGCGACGCCGTAGTAGTCCAGCTCCGGTTCCGGGATCTGCCGCATGCGCTCCAGCTGGTCGGCGTAACTCCCGCCGGTCATCGCCGAGGTGAAGTCGGTGTGCAGCAGCCCGGCGGCGCCCGCCTCCGCGCGCAGTCGGCGCAGCCAGCCCGCGCGCCCTTCGAGTACGACCAGGGAGAGCCCGGAGACCGGCGCGTGCGGCAGGCCGTCGGCGTCCGGGAAGGAGAGGAACGACATCCGGGACAGCAGCTCAGGCCGCTCGGCCGCGGCCTTCGCCACCAGCCCCAGACAGAGGTGGGACGCGGCGTTGGTCGCGACCCCGTGGTCGAGCTTCGCCTTCAGCGCCACCACGAATTTGTAGTCGGTGTCGACGGCTCCGGAATCCACGACGCTGCAGGCGGTTTCCGGCACAGGGGTACTCACGGAGGATCTCCCAGAGGGCTTCTCGGAACGGGAACGGAAAGGGGGAGGGGGGAGGAAGCGGAGGAAGGGGAGGAGACGGAAGCGCGGGAACTCAGGCCGAATACACGGCGAACCGCTGCACACTCTGCGGATTCATCCGGTAGCCGGGTCTGCCCTGGATGACCGCCTCCTGCACGATGTCCCAGTCGGTCGCCTCCTGGAACGTCCGCTGACAGGCGCCCCGGAACCTGCGGACCGCCTGCGCCAACGCCGCGCCCGTACGGCCGGTGCGCTCAGCCAGCTCGGACGCGGACAGAAACGGCGGCTCCGTGCCTTCGGCCTGACCGCGGTTCAGCTCATCGCCCAGCACGGTCAGGATGTCCACCAGCGGCGGCGGGGTGCTCTCGTGCACGGTGATCCCCTCGATGGCGAGCAGCCGCCCGTACAGCGAGACCTGGAGCTGGCTCGGCTCGGCCGACTGCCGCTCGGCGAGGCCGACCGACAGCAGCTCGGGGGCGAGGCAGCTGGTGCGCAGGCCGATGTACCGGCCGAGCAGACTCCACTCCTCGGCGCCCCGCGGCGCCTGTACGTGGTCGACGACCGCGCTGAGCGCGTCCGGGACGACCGCCCGCAGCCGCTCCAGGTACCGGGTGATCCACGCCACCGCCAGGCTCCTGCCGTGCAGATGGGCGTGCAGGACGGCGGCGTCCAGGAGTACGAGACCGGCGTGTTCGGCGAGCCCGGCGTAGCTGAGCCGTTCGTGCAGCGCCGTCGCCGTCTCGATCAGGACGTGCGGTTTCACCCGTACCCGATAGGTGCGCAGCATCTGGTGCCAGCGTTCGTGCGCGGTGAGATGAACGTCCCACGCCTCGGCGCCCTTCGCGCAGGCCTCGGCGAGGTGCCGGAAGATCCTCGGGTACGGCGACTGCGGGAAGGCCGCCCGCCCGGCGGAGAACACGTCGAGCGCGGCCTCGAAGTCCTTGCGCGTGCGGTACCGGGCGGCGGATACGAGGAACTCGCTGGCCCGCACGAAGCGCAGCAGCAGCGCGTGGTCCCGCTCGGTGAATCCGCTCGGGCGCAGCGACGAGGACTCCACGAAGGTGCTGTAGCCGCCGCTGATCACGTCGCCGACGTGGAAGACGTGCGGGCCGCCGGGGCTCGCCGCCGGGTGCTCGGCCAGCACCCCCTGTACGTAGCGGCGCTGCTCGTCGAGGATGTCGGCCGCCTCTTCCTGCTGGTCGGCCAGCAGCGCCGCGGCCACCAGGTCGGTGAAGATCCAGGCCGCGTCCGCGTAGTAGAGGTACCTGCGGTAGCGCTCCAGGGACCGCTCGAAGAGGGGGCGTGCGGTGTGCGGGTCGTTCCGCGCGGCGGCCTCGAGCGCCTGCCACCACAGGACGAACGACACCTGCGAGAAGCATCCGGCGTCCGGCTCCAGGCCCAGTTCCCCGGCCAGCCGGTCGAAGGCGGCGGGGAAGACGGAGTCGCCGTACGCGGGCCAGCCCTGGCTGAGGTGGTCCGCGGTCTCCACCAGGCCGTCCAGGGAGCGGTCGTCCGTGCTGCGGTCGAGAAGCGCGATCATCTCCTTCGCCCGCGGCAGGATGCGCCCGGTGTAGAGCAGCGATGAGCGCGTGTACTGGTCGGCGACGTCGGTCAGTTCGGCGGCCGCCGAGCCGCCGCCGTCGAGCCGGGCGCACAGCGCGGCGAGCACGAGGAGGGTGGCGACGTCGTGCTCGTCCGTCTGCCGCAGGTCGCCGCCCGCGAGATCGGCCAGCGCGGCGACGTCGAACGCGCTGCCGCCCAGGGCGTGCTCCTCAAGCGCCTTGTAGGTGTCGGCGACGCTTCTCATCTCTGCTCACTTCCTGTCGCCCTGCGCGCCTACAGGGCGGCCGATCTTGCGTGTGTCATCTCGATGCGCTTGAATGACATTACAGGGTCATCTTGCATATGGTCCATGACTTCGAGAGCGCGTTTCGGCATCTGGACACCGCACAGGGGAGGAGCCCCTCCATGGAGGGAGCCACGGAACGGGAAACGGAGCACAGCCCACCGACGACGTCGGAGACGACACAGACACACCAACGCCAGCACCAGCACCACCAGCAGCACCACCAGCAGCGGTCCGCCCTCCTCCGCGACGCGCTGGGCATCGGACTGGCCGTCGGCGCGTACGGCCTCTCCTACGGGGCACTCGCGATCGCGTCCGGCCTGACCGTGCTTCAGACCCAGGTGCTGTCCCTGCTGCTGTACGGCGGCTCGTCGCAACTGGCGCTGGTAGGAGCGATATCGGCGGGAGCGAGCGCGCCGACCGCCACGGTCACCGCCACGGTCCTGGGGATACGCAACCTGTTCTACGGGGTCAGCCTGCGCTCCGTACTCGCGCCGCGCGGCCGGGACCTGCTGCCGATGGCCCATCTGATGAGTGACGAGAGCGCGGCCATGGCGCTCGGCAGAGCCGACCGGGCGACCGGCCGGTTCGCCTACTGGGCCACCGGCGCCACGGTCTTCCTCTGCTGGAACCTGGCGACGCTCAGCGGAGCGCTCGCCGGGTCCCTGATGACCGACCCGAAGATGTTCGGTCTCGACGCCGCGTCATCGGCCGCCTTCCTCGCCCTGGTCGCGCCGAGGCTGCGGGACCGCGCCCACCGGACGGTGTTCGTGCTGGCCGCCGTGGTCGCCGTGGCCGTCTCGCCGCTGGTCGGCGCGGGGCTGCCGGTGGTACTCGCGGGGCTGACCGCGCTCAGCGTGCTGCTGGTCCCGAGCGACGGCCGATCCGGGCAGCGGACACCGGGTACGGACACGGGCGCGGGCACGGGCACGGGCGCGGGTACGGGCACGGGCGCGGGTACGGGAGGTACCCCATGAGCTGGCTCTGGCTCGCGGCGCTGATCACGGCGTGCTTCGCGCTGAAGCTGCTCGGGCTGCTCGTGCCCGAGCGCGCCCTGGCCCACCCGACCGTCGCCCGCACCGCCCAGGCCGCCCCGGTCGCGCTGCTCGCGGGCCTGATCGCGGTGCAGACCTTCACCGTAGGGCAGGAGATCACCCTGGACTTCCGCGTCGTGGGCCTCGCGGTGGCCGCGGTGGCCGTCTGGCGGCGCGCGCCGTTCCTGGTCGTGGTGGTGTCCGCGGCGGCGGTCACCGCGGCACTGCGCTGGCTCACGGGCTGACCGTACGGACGCCCCGGCGCCGCGTACCGGGGCCTGACTCGCCCTCTGATGTGTACCTGTCGGTAGAGTGCGCCTCTCGAACGCACTGACACGCGCTTCACAAGGGGGGGGCCTTGCGCGCGCATCTCGCCGAAACCACCCACCAATTGGCCAGACTCCTCTGGCAGCAGCACACCGTGTACCGCGACCGTACGGGTGGCATGGTCATCAGGGGCGACCACGTCGAGCGCTGGATCAGCCTCGCCGCCACCGGGACCCGAGGCGAGGTACGCATCCGGGCGGGCCGCCTCCTGGACGGCGGGACCACCGCCCCGGCACGCGCCGAGACAGTGCTCCCGCTGACCAGCGACACGGGCGAACTGGCCGCCGCCTGCCGCCGACTCCTGGCGGAGACGACGTCCGAGACGGCCACACCGCCCAACGGCACGCGTCGGGCGGCGAAGCGACCCCGGCCGGAACGCCGCCGCCGGTCCCGGCGCGTCGCCCTCTGGCTGACCGTTTCCGTGGTCACCGCCACCACCACGCTCATCGCCCTGACCGCGTACAGCGCCAACGCGGGCTAGCCAGGGCCTGTCCGACCGCCTGACACCGCGCTCACCCCTACCGTGGAGCCATGACCATCGAAGTTCGCCCGGCCTCGGTCTTCCAGGACGTCCGCACCCTGGTCGGCCCGAAGTCACCTGACGCGAACGTCTGCTGGTGCCTCAGCTACCGGATCGGATCCAAGCTCAACAACGAGCTCCGCGGCCCGGCCCGCGGCGACTACGTCGCCGAACTGTGCCGCGCGGACCCGCCTCCGGGCGTGCTCGCCTACGACGGCGACGAGCCGGTCGGCTGGGCCGCCGTCGCCCCACGGTCGGCCACCTCCTTCGCCCGCAGCCGCAAGATCCCACACGTCGACGACCTGCCGGTCTGGTCCCTGTGGTGCATCCGCGTACGCCCCGGCCACCGGAAGCGGGGGATCTCGCACGCCCTCATCACGGGCGCGGTCGAGTTCGCCCGCACCCACGGCGCACCGGCCGTCGAGGCGTACCCCCTCGACAACGGCGACGCCAGGGTCGACCCGACGATGGCGTATCCAGGAATCCGGAAGAACTTCGAGCGCGCCGGATTCACCCACACCGCCGACACCACCTCAGTCCTGTCCGGCCACCCCCGCATCCTGATGCGCCTCGACCTGCGCTAGCCGAGACGCGCGCGGACGGGATGCACGCTACCGCGCGCCCCGTCGGATCCGTGCCGGTGTCGCATTGGAGGTCGGCGCCGCCACGGAGTCGCCGTCGACAGGATCGCCATACCGCCGGGCACACTCAGCGCGGCTATGACGCTCCTGCTCGCGGTAGGCCGTGTGGGACTCGAACCCACAACCAATGGATTAAAAGTCCTGGAGGGGACCGTCCGGCTGAGTCCGGGCGGCCCTTCTCCGTCCGGAGTTGCCTGGTCAGAGGGTGTGCGTGGTGCCGCGTGATCCATGTGGTGACGAGGTGTGGGGCCCCGTCCGCTCACGCATCGCTAACGCGCACGGATGTCGGCAGCCCAGCAAGGAAGCTGAAGCCGCACGCGGGTTCAGAGGGTGCGGACGGCCGTAAGGGAGTGGTCCGCGAAACCATGGCGCGCGTAGAACCGACGGGCGGACGTGTTGGCGACGTAGGCGGTCACCTCAGCGCGTTCGGCCCCCTGCTCCCTAGCCCAGGCCAGAAACTGCTCGACCAGCCGGGAGCCGGTGCCAGCGTTGCGAATGTCCGGGTGCACCCACATCGCCGTGAGGGTGGCTGTGGTGACAGTGGTCATGGCACTGGGCGGGGCGAGCGTGCCAGTCAGGTAGCCCGCGACACGCCCTTGATGGCGCGCCGCCAGCATGAGTCGGCTGGAATCGTTCAGTCCCGTGCTGAATCTGTTCGGTCCGTGTTCGCGGGGCCAGGACGTGTTGATGGCTTGATCACGAGTGCCTGCGTCCTCCTCGAAGAGGGCAGACGAACACTCCACAAGGCCAGGAATGTCCTTTTCTGTTGCGATTCCAACCTCTACATCACCGCACTGTTCGATACCCATGCCCCTACCGTACCGGCCCCCAAGGCGCAATCACCGAACGGATTCAGTAATTCCGAATGGCTCGAATGCACCCGCACCTAAGAGTTCCCCAATCAGCAAGTGATCTACGTCACAAGAAATTCCCCCCCCCTGCGGCAGCGATCTCCGTGTTAGCTTTTTCTCGTCAGCCGCCAGAAAGTTCCCACAGGGACCGAAGGCGCAGGTTTACTGTTTAAGGAGATCTAAAATGGTCAAGTCCTACAGCGAGCGTGACACCCTTTCCACCCGCGTTGCCGCCAACAACAACGTGGCGCCGGCGCCGGCGATCCGCTGGGCTGCCTGAGTAACCCAGTGGCGCTGATTCATCAGCGTTAGCTAATGGGGCCGTTCCCTATACAGGGGACGGCCCCATTACATTGCCTCTCATTTCTGCTTAGCGAAGGGTTCCGTGTTGACTGCTGTGATCTCTGCCCAGTTGGACGTACTGCAGGTGGCGGCAGGTGAGTCGCTGATCATCACCCCGATGGGTGAGAAGTTCCTCCTCGCTACTCCTGCCCAGACGCTACGCGACTGGCTGCAGCTGCTGGACGGAAGCCGTTCACTGACCGACGCCCTCGATGGCACTCCCGACGGGTACGACGAGATAGCGGCACTTCTGCGGGAAAAGGGATGCCTCAGCGAGGTCCGGAGCGATGTCACGGACCGCTGGGCCTATCGCATGCCGGACCCTGGCGTTCCCTCTGTCCCTCTGGAATCTGTGCGGTTGGCCGTCACTGGCTCTGATCGACTGAACGACGTCGCCTCTCCGCTACTCCAGCAGCATTTCAAGGCGGAATTCGTGCCACAAGAGGAGCTTCAAGACTGGGCGTCGGAAACAGTAGATGAAGGGCGGCAGCCCGCCCTTCTCGCCCTGTTCGATACGCCCGCGCACCAGCAACTACTTGCCCTGAACACGATATGTGAGGCGCAGGAAATTCCCTGGCTCTCCTTCCGCTTCGAACTCGGTAAGGGGATGCTCGGTCCTGGGATCTGGCCAGGCCGCGGGGTCGACATGCGCGACGTCCTAGAGCGCCGCAGGTCGGCCGCGCTCCAAGAGGAGGTGTTCGATGCCCTCGCCCGAGATCCGAACTCCGCTGTGCCGCGCGTTGCCCCCGGGGAGCTGCACTGGATGCTGGCGCAGGTCGCCACGCGGCTGCAGCGGTGGCTCATGGGGCTCATGCGCGCGGATCTGTACGAGTCCGAGCTGGAGATGAACCCGCTCTACCTCACCACCCAGCACCACGAGATCCTGCGCATGCCGCACCGGCCGTACTCCGATCACGGTTACCACCCACCGGCCAAATCCGTCGTCGGCCGGGAGACGGGCATTGTGACCCGCATCAAGCCATGGGAGACCAGGCACGGCATCCCGGCCCAGCTGCACACCTGCTCGGTTGACGTGGCGAGGCTACGCCGCGTCATGCAGCTCGCCGCGGACCCAGCCGCGTTCGGAACCTCCTGGGAGTCACACGAAGCCGCGCGCGACGCCGCCGTGGGCGAAGCCATCGAGCGCTACTGCGGCAACTACGTCGACCAGGACCAGCTGGTCCACGGGTCCTTCAGGACGCTGACCGCACAGGGGCTCCGCCCCGTGGCCCCCGAGACGCTCGTGCTGTACTCCGAGGATCAGTACGCAACGCCCGGCTTCCCCTTCCCTCGCTTCACCAGGGACTCCGAGTGCGCCTGGGTCAAGGGCTGGTCCCACACCCAGAACACAGATGTCCACGTACCCGCCTTCCTCGTCTATGTCGCCTGGCACGAGCACCCCGAACGCACCGCACACGACGAGCCGCTCTACGCCTACCCCAACCTGGCAGGCATCGCTGCGGGGCCGACCATGGACTACGCCCTGCTGTCCGGGCTGGAAGAGATCATCGAACGCGACGCGTCGATGATCTGGTGGCACAACGCCACCCCGCTGCCAGCCCTGCCCGCACACCCCGAACTGCAGGCGCTCCTCCACGACCGTGCAGACGACCTCTCCCCGGTCTTTGTGCACCTCGACAACGAGTTCAACGTACCCACCGTGGCCTGTCTGCTGAACTCCAAGGTCAACGACACCATGGTGATCGGCTTCGCGACGCGCCACACCGCCCTCGACGCGGCCAAGAAGGCGCTGGCTGAGGCCATCACGCTCCAAGGCAACGCCGCCTTCATGCTTGATGAGCAGGAGCTGGCCTCCGAAATCGCGGCTGGCGCGCTGGCCGGGCACAACCTCAAGCCCTACCGCGCTGACAGGCTCTACCTCGACAGCTACCGCAGCGACTTCCGCGATGTTGTCGACCTGCAGTGCCAAGGGCAGATCAACCTCGACCCGCGTGCCCTAGAGCGCACCGCCGCATGGACGTCCCAACTTCCGACGGGTGACTGGGCCGCCCTGCCTACCGTCACCGAGCGGAGCTTCGGGAACTACCTTGCGCGCGTGTCGGCCAAGGGGCTGGACGTCATCAGCGTCGATGTGACCACCGCCGATGTGGCCCCTTCAGGGTTCCATGTCACCCGCGTCGTCGTTCCCGGTCTGGTTCCGAACTTCCCCGCGGCGTTCCCGCAACTCGGCCGCCGCCGCGTCCAGGACTCCGCCGTTGCCCTCGGATGGCGCGCCACACCCCTTACCGAGGACGAGCTGAACTACTTCCCCCTCCCCCACGTGTAGCCCGGAGGACCCCTTGAGCACACTCATCGCAGTGGTCTACGACTCACGCGGCGGCAACACCCGCCGCTTGGCACAAGCCGTCGCGCATGGCGTCCAAGAGCAGGGATCTCAGGCGCACCTCCTCGAAGTGCCAGCCCTGGACGAAGAGCACTGGCGGCTGCTGGGAGCAGCCGACGCAGTCGTCTTCGGCTCGCCCACTCACATCGCCGGGCCCTCGGCGGACTTCGTGGCCTTCGCCGAGGAAACCGGGCGACGGCAGATGGCCGCACAGTGGGCAGATACCTTCGCCACTGGGTTCACCACCGGATCGGCCATGGCCGGCGGCAAACTCCACACCCTGAACTACATGCTCTCTCTCGCCATGCAGCACGCGATGATCTGGGCAGGCCAGCCCACGCCCGCCGGATGGAACACGTCCAGCGGCAGCTCCGACGACCCTAATCGGCTCGGCTACCGCCTCGGTGTCGCAGCGCAGATCAACTTCGATCAAGGCCCTGGCTCGATGCATCAGAGCGACCTCGACACCGCTGCCCGGCACGGCCACCGGCTCGCCGCCCTAGCCACTCGCAGGCGGAAGGCCGATCAGCTGTGAGTATCACCGCGTGGCGAGAACGCCTCGGATTCCCAGACACCACGGGCCGTCGCAGACTCGTGGTCATCGCTGCCATCGACAGCCTCGGAACCGGGCTTTTCCTCCCCCTGACCCTGCTCTACTTCGTCACCGTCGCCGACATCAGCGTCGCCAAAGTCGGCCTGGCTCTTTCCCTCGGCGCCGGGATCGCCCTCTTGGGCGGACCCCATACCGGCACCCTTATCGACCGCATAGGCCCCGGCCGCATGGCCGCGATCGCCTGCCTGCTGCGCGCCGGAGCTTTCCTCACGTACCTGGTCGCCGACCAGTTCTGGCAGATCGTCGTTCTGTCCGCGCTCGTATCGTGGAGTGACAGCGCGTTCTGGCCATCCAACTCCGCCATGGTCATCGCCCTGTGCGGGAAAGAGCAACGCGCCCGCTGGTACGCCCTGGGTCGCACCGTGCGCTCCATCGGCATGGGCGTAGGAGCCGCTCTCTCAGCGGCCGTCGTTGCCCTGGGAAGCAGCGGGGCCAACCTTGTCGTCATCGCCAACGCCGCGTCCTTCACCATCGTCGCCGTCCTTCTGCTGACGTGGCGTGAAGCTCGCACCACTACCACCGCCAGCCCCGGTGCGCCGGGCCACGCCCCGCAGCAGAAGGCCGGACTGCGCGCTGTCCTCACCGATACCCCCTTCCTGCTGCTTGTGGGCGCCAACGCGCTGCTCGCTGTGTGCACCCTGGCCCTGGTCGTGCTGGCGCCGCTCTACGCCAAAGAAATCGCTCCCGACGCCACCTGGCTCACCGGCACACTCTTCGCGGTGAACACGGCACTTCTCATGTTTGCCCAAGGGCCCGCTGTCCGGCGTATTGAATCCGGGACGCCTTCCCGTGTGATGCAGTCCGCCGTGGCCTTCTACGCCGTCGGGTTCGCTGTCTTTCTCCTCACTCCGGCCAGCCAGCTACCCGCTATCGCCATCCTGTTCGCCGCCGTCATCACCTACACCATCGGCGAGCTGGTCCACCCACCGACAATCGTGATCATGGTGACCGACATAGCTCGTCCTGAGCTTCTCGGCCGCTACCTGAGCGTCAACCAACTCTCTTGGAGCGTCGGCAACGTCATCGCCCCGGCAGTGCTGGCCGCGTTGTTCGCCTCCCACTCACGCCTGCCCTGGGCCGCGCTCCTCGTCATGTGCGCCGCAGCCTCAGCTCTCCTGCTGCTGGCCAGCCGACGGACCTTGCCGGAGAAGTCCTCCCAGCAGGAACCAGCGACAACCAACGCGAGCACCTGACGTGGCCGACTCCGCCGACTTCAGCGCCATCCGTCGAGGGATACTTGCGGCCATCGATGAGATAGCGGCGGAGGGCGCTGACGGTGGTCTCCACGAACTTCTCGGGGGATGGCATCGGTGTCAACCCAGCGGCCCTGCGAGTGCTTGCGGGGTTCTCGGGCTCGCCGGTCCATTCGTGGGCGGCGAGGACGACGGTGAGGAAACCGCCTGGGGCTTCGACGCCCCAGGCGCCGTGGATAATGTGGGCGACCTTCAGGGACTCCGGTTCACCGTCAGGCTGGTCTCCTCGTACAGCTCCCGGACCGCGGTCTCGGTGATGGGCTCGCCGGGTTCACTCTTGCCGACGGGCAGGTCCCACATGCCCTGAGCGAACTTGGCGTTCTAGCTGCGCTGGAGGAGAACGACGCGGTTGGTGCCCCTGTCGTGGACGATGACGGCGGCGACCAGCAGGGACATAGATTCGAGGGCAGGGTTGAGGGCCTTCTGCTGCTGGTCGTCGGTGGACCTCATGAGGCGGATTCCTGCTAGGTGGTCTTCCACTCCTGGTCGAGGATCGAGTACGTGATGGAGTCCCGCCAGGCACCGCGTACGTGGACGTGTTGGCGGATGCGGCCTTCCTCGGTCATTCCGGCGCGGAGCAGGGTTTTGTGGGAGGCGGTGTTGAGGGGGGCGCGGGCGGCCCAGACACGGTGGAGGTCGAGGGTGTTGAAGGCGACGGCGAACACGGCGCGGACGGTTTCGGTGCCGTAGCCGACGCCCCAGGCGGAGGGGTGGAGGGCGAAGCCCATGGTGGCTGCCTGGGGTTGGTGGGGGTCGAGGGCGAGGCGGGCGTAGCCGATGAGGTGGCCGGTGTCGCGTTCGACGATGGCGAGGCAGTACTCGTCGCGGGGCTTGGTCGTGGCGGTGGTCATGGAGCGGGCGATGATCTGGCCGACCTGGTCGCGGGTGCGGGGCTCGAAGGAGAGGTGTTCGGTGGCCTCGGGGTTGCCGTAGATGGCGTGGACGGCGTCTACGTCGTCGATGGTGATTTCCCGCAGGAGCAGGCGTGGGCTGGTGTGCTCGACCGGGTACATGGTTTCGGACCTTACCGGGGCAGGGCCGGGGTGGGGGTGGCGGTGAAGGCTTCCAGTTCGGCTCGCAGGTCTTTGGTCTGGGCGGCGTTGCGCAGGGGGCCGGTGGACAGAGCCTCGCGGACGCGTTGGGCGGAGACGATGATGCCGTGGTTGTGCTGGGCGGGCGGCAGGTCGAGTACGGGGCCGACCGCGTCGGCGGCGCCGTCGAGGTCTGAGCGGGCGATGCGGGCGAGGGCGAGGTTGGTGTGGGCGCCGGCCTGGTCGCCGAAGGCCCATTCGTCGGCGGGGGCGGTGGCGTAGGCGTGGACGGCTTCTTCTGCCGCGCGTTCGGTATTCCGGGTGGTGTCGCCGAGGAGGACGCGGGCCTCGGCGGTGTAGTAAGCCTGGCGGGGCCTGGGGAAGGTGAGGATGCCGCCGATAGCGTCGAGGTCGTCGCGCACGGTGGCGTCGCGGGCGTCGGTCGCTTGCAGCAGGGCGGTGTGCACTCCGTCGGCGTCGCCGAGGACGGCGTGGGCGCGGGCCTCCTGGGCTGCGAGCCAGACGGCGACCGTTCCGGCCGGGGCGGTGAGCAGGGTGGCACCTCGGGCGGCGTAGGTGGCTGCGTCGTCGGGGCGTCCGGACCAGTAGGCGATGAGGGACTGCAGGCCACGAATCCAGGCGCGCATGCCGTTGTGTCCGGCCTGGTCGGCGCAGACGTAGGCGGCGCGGGCCTGGGTCATGGCGGACTTGGGGTCGGACAGGTCGTGGGATGCCTTGGCGAGCATGCCGGAGGTCATGGAGGCCCATAGGTGCAGGTCGACGGCCTGCGCGGGGGTGGGGCGGTCGGATTCCAGGAGGCGGAAGACGAGGTCCTGGATCTCGATGAGGTCGGCGAGGATGTCGTGGAGGGCGACGCGGGGGTACGCGGCGGCGATTCTGGTGACCTCGTCCCTGATGTGGTCGAGGGTCTCCGCGCCGACCGACGTGGATTCCGCTATCACCGCGAACCGCAGTGCCCTGTTAGCCGCCATGGCTGCCTGCCTTCCCATCTCGTACGTGGTCGTGCTGTTCGGCGCACCGCTTGCCGCCCCGAGGGCGAAGTTCTCGTCCGGCGGTGTTCGCTGAGCGTGTGCGGTGACCGGCAGAGCGTGCGGTCCCGGTGGCGCCAGGAGTTCGTCGACAGGACGGTCGAAGAGGTGGACCAGGATCCGGCGGGCGTCCGGGACCGGTTTGGTCTCGCCCAGGTACCAGCGTTCGTAGGTGCGTTCGGACGGGGCGAGGGTGGCGAGGTGAGGTGCGCCCTCGATCTCGGCCAGTTCTCTCGCGGCCTTCTCGAACCGGCCCCGGAACGTCGGGTACTGCCAGTTGCGTTGGGTGATGATCTGGTGGAGCAGTGTCCGCATGGTGACCCCCAACCCGTCGCGGTGCGCTGGTGCAGACGCTAGAGCTCTCGCAGCCCCGGAACCCGTTATTCCTGCTGATCCGGCCGAACTTGACGGTCCGATGACGGGCCGATGACGCCGCCCGTCACCCGCCGATGCGGAACCTGACGGTCCGATGGCGGTAGAGATGCGGCCCGGCCGCCGCGACTCTCTTACTCATCGTTACCGAACGTCGCAGTCCGAACACCCTCAATAGAGCAGGGAGTTCCTCCGTCATGACCAGCACGGCCACAAAGACCATCGCGACCACCGGCCAGATGCCAACAACTCCGGACGCATGGGGCCGACGTCGCCTCTGCGCCTACGTCCGCAGCCACAGCTACCGCCCCGGCTCCGCCGACACTCCGCACTTCGCCGCCCGGAACGTCGCTCACGAATGGGCTCGGCTGCCGCTGGTCGAGTCCCTGGCTCCGCATCACCGGGGCAGGCGGCCATGACAACGTCACTGACCCAGGACGTGGCTTCCGCGCTGATTCTTGCCCGGCACCGCCCCACCGGCGAGCTCGCCGATCAGCTCCGCAGCCGTCTCCGCAGCCGCATCAGGCACGTCATCGAGCCCGCCACCCGCTACGCGGAGGGGCTCCCGGACGGACGCTCACGCGACATCGCCACAGACACCGTGCGCTACGCCCGCCGCCTCAGCACCAGCAGCGGCTCTGAGTTTCGCGACCCTGCCGCAGAGCTGCGGCTGCTCGCCAAGTCGCTGGAGATCCTTTCGCGTTACGCCGCCGCGGCGGAGACGCCCACCGACGCCGAGCACCAGAGGGCCGCGGAATGAGCGAGGCACGGAAACCGCGGCTGCCGGTCCGTACACCTGGTGCCACCCTCCGATCCCGGAAGCGACCGGACACGGTCGCGTGGGTGGTGCCGCCTGGGTTACCGCCTCGCCCCCAGGCCACGACCGCGCATCCCGCCCGGTTGAACCGTGAGGCGGCGGAGGCGCCGCCTCATGCGGGCCGCTGCACACCACCCCTGGCCCCCGCCCACGCCCCGCTTGTCCTCTGTGAGGAGTCGCAGATGTCGTCTGCCCTGCCCGATCTCGAATCCGCTCGCGTCGGTGTCCTGTGCGGCGGCCACTCCCCGGAACGGCCCGGCTCGATCGCCTCCGGCGAGGCGGCGGCCAAGGCCCTCGCCCAGACCGGCCTGCGCACCGAGTTGATCGACCTCGCCGAGACCCCGGCCCGCGAGCTGGCCGACCGTATCGACGTCGCCTTACTCGGCCTGCACGGACTCGGCGGCGAGGACGGCAAGATCCAGGGAACCCTGGACACCTTCGGCGTCCCCTACACCGGGTCCGGAGTCATGGCCTCGGCGATCGGCATGTTCAAGCCGATGTTCAAACGCCTCATGGCCGCCCAGCGGGTCGACACGCCCGACTGGCTCGACCTCGACCCCGGCCTGTCGACCGCGCAGATGGTGACCATGGTGAAGATGACGCTCGGCTGCTGGCCGGTGTTCTTCAAGCCCTGCTCGGGCGGCGGCAGTCTGGTCGCCGGGGTGGCCCACGACGAGACGGAACTGGCGGCGCTGATCGACGCGGCGCGGGAGCAGACCTACGACCGGTTCATGGCCGAGGAGTACGTGCCCGGCATGCCGTGCACGGTCGGCGTCCTGGAGGTCGACGGCCAGCTCACCGCGCTGCCCATCCTCGGTGTGGAGACCACCCGCCCGTTCTACGACTACGAGGCCAAGCACGACCCGTCCCTGCGCAGCGAGTACTGCCCCGCGCCGCTGCCCGGCTGGCAGACCCGGCAGGTCCAGCAGCGCGCCCTCGACATCCACCGGCTCGTCGGCGGTCACGGCGTCTCACGGGTCGACTTCATGGTCGGCGGTGACCGCGCCACGGTCCTGGAGATCAACACCCTGCCCGGCCTGTCCACCCGAGGGAACCTCGCCACCATGGCCAAGGCCGCCGACATCAGCTACCCGCAGCTGGTGCGACACGTCCTGAAGACCGCCTTCACCAAACCCGCCTACGTGCCCTGACCGGAAGACTGCCCCACATGCCGAACAGCCAGACCACACACCCGTCCGTGACCCACCCCGTGCCGTACTACGCCCAGTGGGCATCCCCGGAGCTGGTGCCCGCGATCATCGGGCGCGAGATCTCCGCCGCCGAGGACCCGTTGTGGCACGCGTACGGGGCGGACAGCCCAGAGACGTACGAGTGGTGGTCCTGGCGGCTGTGCGGCATCGCCTGCCTGCGCATGGCCCTCGACCACTGGCGGGACGCAACCCGAGAGCCTGCCCCGCCCACCGCCATGGCTCTGGCCGAGGAGTGCGTGAAGGCAGGTGCGTACGTCAAACGGGACGACGGCGGCCTCGACGGCCTCATCTACGCCCCCTTCGCCGACTACGTACGCGAACGCTGGGGACTCCACGCCGAGGCACGTCCCGACCTCCCTGCCACGGCCATCTCCGAACACCTCGCTGCAGGGCAGCTGGTGATCCTCTCCGTCCATCCCTCCATCCGCACCCTCGCCCCCGAGCCACCGCGCAAAGGCGGTCACCTGGTCCTCGCTGTCGGAGCCACACCGGACCAGGTCGTGCTCCACAACCCCTCCGGTTTCCCCAGTGCCTCCCAGCAGTTCCACGAGGTCCCGTGGGAAGATCTGGACCGCTTCTACGCGGGGCGCGGAGTCGTTCTCGGCCCGCCGCAGGGCCCAGTCGGCGGGCGGAAGATCGCCGTCCTCGGAGAGATGCTCGAACTCGGCGACGAAGCGATCGAAGCCCACCGGGAGATCGGCCGTTACGCCGCCGAGCAGGGCGTCGACCTGATGGTGGCAGTCGGCGGTGACCTCGCCAAGCAGCTCGCTCTCGCGGCCGCCGACGCGGGCGTGCCGGAGGTGGCGATCGTGGCGGACAACGCGACAGCCGTTACCCTCGTCGAATCCCGATTGCGACCCGGCGACGTCGTACTGACCAAAGCCTCGCGCGCCGGGCAGCTCTGGCAGGTCGCCCAGGCGCTCACGGGACAACCAGTCACCGGACTCCTCTGATCAGCTCCGCCGCGACACTTGACCGGTCAGCGCCGCCGTGCGGCACCGTTCGCCGGACTGGCGCCGGTCGAGTTGACACCGGGGGCCGGGCGGGATGCGCCCCTGCGGGCCTTGGCTGCTTCGGCTCGTGGGCTGGGTACGTGGCGTTCGCCGAGGCGGCGGATACGCCAGGTCAGTGCGCGGGCGGGGTTGCGGGCGTCGTCCAGGGGGCGCTGGCCGAGTGCCTGGTCGAGGACGGTGGTCGCGTTGTGGCCTGCCGCCTCTGCCCCGGCGAGCACGGCGGCGAGGGCATCCCAGGCGGGGTCGCCCAGGATGCGCTCGACAGCATGAACATCGCCGTCCTGCGGTCCCACAAGGTCCGCCAGGACAAGGAGCGTGAGGAGTGGGGCGCCGCCTGGCGGGACACGGGCAAGGTCTTCACCCAGGAGGACGGCTCCTGGGTGCACCCCGAGGCCGTCTCCGAGGCGTTCCGCCGCATCCTCGCGACTACCGACCTGCCGCCGATCACGCTTCGTGACCTGCGCCACGTCGCGGCGACCCTCACTCACGGAGGCGGCGGCGACATCCACGCGGTGAAGGAGACCCTGCGGCACTCCACCATCACGCTCACCTCGGACACGTACACGAGCCTGATCCCCAGGGCTCGGAAGGCCGGGGAATCCGCTGACGGGAGCCCTGCTGACGGCTCGTCCGCTCACGCATCGCTCACGCACGGGCCCAAAAACGCAGCAGCGTCCGAGCCCGCCGAAGCGGACCCGGACGCTGCGTAGCAGGTCAGAGGGGGTTTCCCTCTCCCTGTCGCGGTAGGCCGTGTGGGACTCGAACCCACAACCAATGGATTAAAAGTCCACTGCTCTGCCAATTGAGCTAACGGCCCGCAGTCTGAAGCATAGCCCCCGACCGGGTCAGGCTCCGAAGGTATATGGCAGACAGCGCGGATGTCCGGTTGATCTTCGGCAGACGGCAGCGGGCCCGTCCGTGTGGGACGGGCCCGCTGCTGTCAGTCAGCTGCCTGGGTGTCAGCCGTTGCGCTTCCAGCGCGGCTTCTCGTCGCGGCGGCCGAAGGAGCTGCCGCGGTGGTCGTCGCGACGGTCGTCACGGCGGTTGAAGGGGCGGTCGTTGCGGTCGCCCCGGTGGTCGCGGTTGAAGGGGCGGTCGCTGCCGCCGCGGTGGTCGCGGTTGAACGGGCGGTCGCCGCGGTCGCGGTTGAAGCCGCCACGGTCGCCACGGTCATCGCGACGGAAGCCCGGACGGTCGTCACGGCGGAACCCGCCGCGCTCGGAGTCGCGGGAGCCGCGGAAGCCGCCGCGGTCGTTGCGGTCGCGGTTGAAGCCGCCACGGTCGTTACGGTCATCGCGGCGGAAGCCCGGACGGTCGTCACGGCGGAACCCGCCGCGGTCACCGCCACGGTCGCCACCGCGGTCGTTACGGTCGCGGTTGAAGCCGCCACGGTCGCCGCCGCGGTCGTTACGGTCGCGGTTGAAACCACCGCGGTCGTTACGGTCATCGCGGCGGAAGCCCGGACGGTCGTCACGGCGGAACCCGCCGCGGTCACCGCCGCGGTCGCCACCGCGGTCGTTGCGGTCGCGGTCGTTACGGTCACGGTTGAAGCCGCCACGGTCGCCGCCGCGGTCGTTACGGTCATCGCGGTCGCGGCGGTCGAAGTTGCCTCGGTCGTCGCGACGCTCGCGGCGCTCGTACGGCGGGCGCTCCTCGCGCGCCGCACGGGACTCGCGCGGCTGCTCCGAGGCCGGCGCGGAGGCGGCCGGGGCCTCGGCGGCGGGGGTCTCCGTCTCGGCGGCCGCAGCCGCGGCGGCGATGGCCGCCTCCGGGTCCTCGCCGCGCTCGCGCGCCGCGCGGGCGGTCAGCCGGTCGGCCTCCTCGCGGAGCTCGGTGGCACGGCGCTGCGCGCGCTCCAGGTCACGGGTCAGCTCCGCCACGTCGCGCTCGGCCTGCTTCGCGGCGTTGTCCGCGGAGTCGGCCTGGACCTCGGTCAGCGAACGGGCGCCGGTGATCTCGGCGACCTCGGGGTCGAAGGCGCCGCCGCCGCCGACCATGTGGCGGCTGGCGTCCACGCCCGCGTCCTCCATCAGGCGGAAGATCTGGCGGCGCTGGTGCGGGAGGGAGAGGGACACGACCGTGCCGCTGCGGCCCGCGCGGGCGGTACGGCCGGAACGGTGCAGGTAGTCCTTGTGGTCGCCCGCCGGGTCCACGTTCAGGACCAGGTCGATGTCGTCGACGTGGATGCCACGGGCGGCGACGTCGGTGGCGACCAGCGCGTTGACGTAACCGTCCTTGAAGTCGGCCAGCGTGCGGGTACGCGCGCCCTGCGTCATGCCGCCGTGCAGCGCGTCGGCGCGCACCCCGGACTCGCGCAGCTGCTCGGCGATGCGGTCGGCGCCCAGCTGGGTGCGGACGAAGATGATCGTGCGGCCCTTGCGCGCGGCGATGGCGGCGGTGACCGGCGCCTTGTCGCGCGGCTTCACGATCAGGATGTGGTGGGTCATCGTGGTGACGGCGCCCTGGGCGGCGTCGACCTCGTGGGTGACCGGGTCGGTCAGGTAGCGCTTGACCAGCGTGGAGATCTCGTTCTCCATCGTGGCCGAGAACAGCATCCGCTGGCCGCCGGTCGGCACCTGGTCGAGCAGTTCGGTGACCTCGGGCAGGAAGCCCAGGTCGGACATCTGGTCGGCCTCGTCGAGTACCGCGATCTCGGTGTTCTCCAGCGAGCAGGCGCCACGGTTGATGATGTCCCGCAGACGGCCCGGCGTCGCGACGAGCACGTCGACGCCGCGCTCCAGGGCGTAGATCTGATTACCCATCGAGGTACCGCCGCAGACGACCTTCATCTTCAGGCCGAGCACGTCGCCGTACGGCTGGAGCGCGTCCGCGACCTGCATCGCGAGCTCACGGGTCGGGGTGAGGATGACGCCGCGGGGCTTCTTCTTCTCGGTGCGGCCACCGGCCAGCGTGGCCAGCAGCGGCAGGCCGAAGGAGAGGGTCTTGCCGGAGCCGGTGCGACCGCGGCCCAGGATGTCCTTGCCCGCCAGGGCGTCCGGGATGGTCGCGGCCTGGATCGGGAAGGGGGTGGTGACGCCGTTCTGGGCGAGCTTGCGGACGACGCCTTCGGGCAGGCCCAGGTCGGCGAAGGTGACTTCGGGAGCCTTGGGAGACTCGGCGGCCTCGGGGGACTCGGCGGCCTTGGGCGCCTCGTCGGCGGCCGTCTCCGTCGCCGTGTCGAGGGTCGCCACCGCCTCGGGGGCGGCGTCGTTCTCGGGCAGGGCAGCGCGGTCAGCGCTGAGATTGGCAGTGTTGTTTTCGAGCATGCGAAATGCGAAACCTTCCGGAGTCTCGGCACGCGCCCAAACTCCGTGAATTCGCACACGACCGCCTCAATGCGGTCCAACCACGGCAAGGGAGAGTACGCGCCTCACGGCGCTCGCCTCAGGGTTCACTGACGGCGCCGGGCAAATGGGATCAAACGATCTACCACTGTACGCACCCACCACCCCGAATGGCAAACCAGACCCCACACACCGCTCTGACCTGCACTCTCGCGCCATTACCGCACCGCATTACCCACACCGGCACCGGCGTCGGCGTCGACACCGCTACGAGGGCTCGGCCTGGGGAGACGGCTCCGGGCCGTCCGGCCACGTCTGCTCGTGCGCCGAGTGCGCCCGCATCCGGTGTGCCGCCGACTCGGACGGTTCGGCGGGCGTCGGCTCGGGGGGATCGCTCGGCGTCGGCTCCGACCCGGTGGGCGTCTCGGTCGGCGTCGAGGACGGGGCGGGCGTGGGCGTCGTACGGGTGGGGTCCGGGCGCGGCGACGGCTCACCCGGCTTCGGGTCGTCGCGCGGCGGCCGGGGCTCCTCGTCCGACCCGGACCCGGAGCCGGACCCGGACCCGGAGCCAGCGCCGGAGCCGGCCCCGGAGCCGGAGCCGTCGGGGTCCGCCGCACCGGACCCCGACGACCCAGACTCGGCCCCGGAATCCGGCTGTTCGTCCGCCCCCGGCTCCGACTCCGCCTCCGAACCGGACTTCGGCCCCGGACCCGCCTCGTCGTCCTGATCCTCCTTCGCCCCGCCCTTCGACGAGCCGCTCGGCTCCGGCCGCCCCGACCGCCCGTGGCCGCCAGGCGCACCGCCTCCGCCCCGTACGCCGTCGCCGCTCACCACCGTCTCACCGTCCTGGATCGCCGTGCCGTCGTCCGCGGACCCGGCGGAGCGCGTCGGCGACGGCGCGCTCTCCTCCGCGCCCACACTCATACAGCCAGCGGTCGCGGCGACCGCGAGCATCCCGGCGACCAGCCGGACGGCTGCGTACGGCCTCAGCGGTGGTACGGGCAACGGGCGCACGGGCGGGCACCTCCGGGGTGCGGCGACGGGGTCCCCCTGCCCAACTCCGCCACCCGGCTAAAGACACGAAACCCGGCCCCCTCAGCCGTACCCCAGCTCGTGCAGCCGCTCATCGTCGATGCCGAAGTGGTGCGCGATCTCGTGCACCACGGTGATCTCGGACTCCGCCACCACGTCGTCCCGCGACTCGCACATCCGCAGCGTCGGCCCCCGGTAGACGGTGATCCGGTCCGGCAGCACGCCCGCGTACCACTCACCGCGATCGGTCAGCGGAGTCCCCTCGTACAGCCCGAGCAGCTCGGGGTCGTCCGACGGCGGTTCGTCCTCCACGAACACCGCGACGTTGTCCATCAGCCGCGTCAGCTCCGGCGGGATGCGGTCCAGCGCCTCGGCGACCAGTTCCTCGAACTCCTCGCGTGTCATCTCCAGCACACCGCCATTGTCGGGGATGAGTCCGCCCGTTCACCCGTTGGGCGGGCGGCTTCGCCCCCGCGCGTCCTCCCTCGGCCCTGCTCGGCATACCCGCTCCCAGGTCTGGGCATAGGGGACCAATGGCCCGCGATATCCGCGATATCCGAGGCGCGGCGGCCGCACTCCGGCGCCGCTATCGTGCGCACCGGTCGCACCCGGTCAGCGCGCTGGTGCAGCCCGCGCACCCCTGGGCGCGCGCCGCCGGTCTGGCCGTGGTCGTGCTGATGGGCGCCTGGCTCGGGCTGCTGATCGTGGGCAGCGTGCGTACGCCGGTCGGGCCGATGGACACGACGATGACGCTCAGGCCCTCGCTCTCCGGCGGCACGAAGATCAACGTGTCGCCGCTGGGCGCGCTGGAGCTGGACAGCCATGCCGCGCCCGTCCGCCTCGATGTGGACGTGGACCAGCTCGACCCGGAGCGCTCCCAGTATCTGGTGGACCGGCCCGAACGGCTGACGGGTCTTCAGGAGAAGATCACGGCCGATGTACGGAGCGGCGCCCTCGACGTGGCGGTGCGCTCCTGCGTCGCCGTGGTCAGCGGCGCCACGGCGCTGGGGCTCGCGGTCTACCGCCGCCCGCGCCGCGCGCTCGCCGCGGGCGGCCTGGCGCTGGCGCTGCTCACCGCGTCCGGCGTCAGCGCGTACGCCACCTGGAACCCCAAGTCGGTCCTGGAGCCGAGGTTCTCCGGGCTGCTGTCCTCCGCGCCGTCGCTGGTGGGCGACGCCCGCAGCATCGTCAGCGAGTTCGACGTCTACCAGAAGGAGTTGGCCCGCCTGGTCACCAACGTGACCAAGCTGTACGACGCCGCGTCGACCCTGCCCGCGTACGAGCCCGACCCGTCCACCGCCCGAGTGCTGCACGTCTCCGACATTCACCTCAACCCGGCCAGCTGGCACATCATCTCCTCGCTGGTCGAGCAGTACGAGATCGACGTCATCGTCGACACCGGCGACACGATGGACCACGGCTCCGCGGCCGAGAACAGCTTCCTGGACCCGATCCGGCAGCTCGACGCCCCGTACGTCTGGGTGCGCGGCAACCACGACTCCCTGGCCACCCAGCGCTACCTCCAGAAGTTCGAGAACGTGCGGGTGCTCGACGACGGGCGGGCGGTGAACGTCGCGGGGCTGCGGTTCGCGGGGATCGGCGACCCCGCGTTCACACCGGACCGTACGGTCGCCGACCAGGGCGACGAGATCCAGGAGTCAGCCGGTGCACGGCTCGCGGCGGCGCTCCGGGCCGAGCGCGAGAAGGGCACACCGGTGGACATCGCCGTCGCGCACAACCCGGTGGCGGCGCGCGGCACGGACGGCGCGGTGCCGCTGGCGCTCACCGGGCATCTGCACCGCCAGAAGATGGAGGTGCTGAAGGGCGGGACCCGGCTGCGGATGGAGGGGTCGACGGGCGGCAGCGGACTGCGGGCGATCGAGGGCGACAGCCCCGCGCCGATCACGGCGTCGGTGCTCTACCTGGACCGGGACACCAAACGGCTACAGGCCTGGGACGAGATCAGGCTGGGCGGTCTGGGACTGACCACGGCCGAGGTGAGCCGCCATCTGCCCAAGGAGAACCAGCCCGGCGCCGCCACGCCGTCACCGAGCCCGACCCCGAGCCCGACCCTGAGCCCGACCCCGTCGCCGTCGCCGTCGCCGTCGCCGTCGCCGACCCCGACCCCGACCCCGTCGCCGTCGCCGTCGCCGTCGCCGAGTCTGGCGTCGTCACCGGGCCCGACTCCGGCTCCGAGCCTGACACCCTCGCCGAACCCGACGCCCTCTCCTTCTCCCTCTCCCTCTCCGCCGCCGTAAACCGTTTTGGCGAACGCTCCGCGCATCACATATGCTGCTCACGTCCCCGACGCGCTGAAAAGCGCCCAGGCGGGCCTTTAGCCCTCATCGTCTAGTGGCCCAGGACGCCGCCCTTTCAAGGCGGTAGCACGGGTTCGAATCCCGTTGGGGGCACAGCGACGTCACCCCTGGTGACGGCTCCTGGCAGAGCCGATCGCCTTCCCGCCCAGGGAAGGCGGCCGGAATCCCGTTAGGAGCACGCGACACCGTGTGCGAGACTAGTCCCGCACACACGCCAGGTCCTGTGGAGCAGTTTGGAGTGCTCGCCACCCTGTCAAGGTGGAGGCCGCGGGTTCAAATCCCGTCAGGACCGCTGCGACCCCTCGTGGATCGCGTGGCTGGGTAGCTCAGTTGGTACGAGCGTCCGCCTGAAAAGCGGAAGGTCGCCGGTTCGACCCCGGCCCCAGCCACCACTCGAAGGCCCCGATCTCCGGACCGGGGCCTTCGTCGTGCCCTGCTCTCCTCTCAGCCGCGCTCGGCGTGCTCGCGCTCGGCTCGCGCCGCGCGGCGGCCGCGTACGAACCAGACCAGCGCCACCGCCGCCGCCACGCCCGCCAGCAGCGCCGCGTCCGGGACCCGGTCGCCGATGTCGCGGGCCCAGCGCTCGACCGCGAACGCGTCGTCCGTCCCCAGCAGCCCCGGCAGCGCCGTCGTCCCGTCGTACGCCAGGAAAAGCGCGCCCAGCAGGACGAAGAACAGCCCCGACGCCAACGACGTCGTATGCAACTCGAACCGCCCGCCGAACCGTTCGCCGAACCGTCCGCCAAGCCGCAGCGTCCGGCCGCGCAGCCACCGCCGCCGCCCCAGCTCGAAGCGCTCCCACAGCAGCGCCAGCACGAACAGCGGCACCGCCATCCCCAGCGCGTACACCGCGAGCAGCGCCCCGCCGTACCCCGGACTGCCGCCCATCGCGGCCACCGTCAGGACGCTCCCGAGGATCGGGCCCGCGCAGAACCCGGCCAGCCCGTACACCGCGCCCAGCGCGTAGACGGACAGCGCGGTGGTCGGCCGGATGCGCCCGGACAGCTCGGCCATCCGGCGTGAGGCGAAGCCCATGCCGAGGATCTGCAGCACCCCGAGCGCGATGATCAGCCAGCCCCCGGCCAGCACCAGCAGATCCCGGTTGCCGTAGAAGAAGCGGCTCGCGTACGAGCCCGCCGCGCCCAGCGGGACCAACGTGCTGGCGAGCCCCAGGTAGAAGACGCCGGTACGGGCCAGCAGCCGCGACGAGCTGTCGATCGAGTACGCGAAGAACGCCGGGAGCAGCAGCGCGCTGCACGGGCTGAGCAGCGCCAGCAGCCCGCCCAGGAACGCGGCGAAGTACCCGATGTCGCTCACTTCGCCGCGGCCTCCTCCGCCTTGGCCTTGGCCTCAGCCGTCTCCTTCGCGGCCTCGATCGCCTGGACGAACGTCGCCTCGGGCTGGGCGCCCGCCAGCGGCCGCCCGTTGACCAGGAAGGACGGGGTCGAGGTGGCGCCGAGGCCATACGCCTCCTCGCGGTCCTTGTCGACGGCCGCGCGCGCCGCGTCGGAGTCCCGGTCCTCACGGAACCGGTCGAGGTCCGCGACCCCGGCGGTACGGGCCAGCTCGTCGAGCCGGGCCGCGCCGAAGCCCTTCGCCTTGGCGTCCGTCGCGTACGCCGCCTCGTGGAACTCCCAGAACTTCCCCTGCTGCCCTGCCGCCCAGGCGGCACGCGCCACGGCCTCGGACTTCTCCCCGAAGATCGGGAAGTTGCGCCACTCGATGCGCAGGGTGCCGTCGTCGACGTACTTCTTCACCAGCGCGGGTTCGGTGTCACGGGCGAACTTGCCGCAGTAGCCGCACTGGAAGTCGGCGTACTCGATGAGCACCACGGGGGCGTCGGCGCGGCCCTGCGCGAGCGGGTCCTTCGCGTCGCGCCTGGCCAGCTTCTCCAGCTCGGCGTAGACGCCGCTCTGCGGGTCGGACGACCCGTCGGCGGCCGAGGCGGAGGAGGGAGAGGAGGGAGAGGAAGGAGCGGCCGAGGAGGTGACGACCGTGGCCGACGCGCCGTCCGGCTTGGTCGCGGTGTACGAGAGGAAGCCGAGCAGCGCGGCGGCGGCGAGCACGCTCGCGCCGATCGCGATGCCGCGACGCCGGGAAGAGTTCTTTGCAGGGGTGACGGACACGGTGGTTCGGTACTCCTAAGGAGGAAGACAAGAGAGAAAGAGGGGGGAAGGGGGCGGCTCTCAGCGCGCGTCGGCGGCCGGGTCGGCGGCGCTGGTGGCCGCCGGAGCGGCCGGGCAGGCCACCTCACCCGCGAGCCGCCATACCGCGGCCACCGCGAGCAGCAGCAGCGAGACCGCCGCGAGCGCGGGCTGCAGGGGCGCCCAGACGGTCAGCGCGCCCGATGTGCCGAGCGCCAGCAGCACCAGCTTGTTGCAGACCGGGCAGCCCACGGCCAGGAAAGACAGCACCCCGCCGACGGAACCGAGCCGCGACGCCCGCCGCCCGGACTGTCCTTCGGACTGCCCTTCGGACTGCCGTTCGGGCCGTGCTGGCCGCTCGGGCGCGCCGCGCCCCGTACGGACGTACGTCGCCAGGAGCAGACCCGCGAGCAGTGACGATGCCGCCAGTACGGGGTAGCTCCACGGCTCGGGCGGGATCTCCCGCCCGAAGACGGGGTTCGGGATCATCGCGGTCGGCAGCCCGATCAGCAGCGCGGAGCCCACGGCGGCGCCGAGCGCGACGGCCCAGCGGGCGATCGGCCAGGCGGCGGGGGCGCGCAGGGCGAGCCGCAGCAGGGTGCCCGCGCGGCGGGTGCGGCGCGGGATGCCAGTGGTCATGTGAGGTGTCTCCGGTCCTGAAGCGTGGTGGTGGGGGCCCGCGTCGCGGGCGGCCTACACGCGCAGGACGGAGAGTGTGACGGGGGTGGGCGGTTCGGGCGGTGGCGGGGCCCGGCCGGAGAGTGCGGCGCGGTGCGCGCTGTCGGCGGGCGAGGCGTCGGACGAGGCCGCGCCGTGCGCGTAGGCGAGCGTCGAGAGCAGCTCGTACGCGGCGCTGCCGCGCGGCGGAGCGGCCGGGTGAACGTCCCCCTCGTGCTGATCCGGCTCCCCACAACCCAGCCCACGGCCCCCACCGACGACCTGCTCGCCGTCAGCGACCCACACGCCGTCAGCGGGCGCGGAGTCGACGGCCCACGCGGGGTCGGCGTTCGCACCGCCCGCCGCGCGCCCGTGGGCCGTGGCGGCGGCGCTCGCGCCGGAGGCCGCGCTCGCGGTCCCGCAGAACGCTCCCGCGGTCAGCACCACCAGCAGCACGCTGATCAGCGCGTGCACGGCGGCGCGGCGGCGCGGGTACGGGCGAGGCATGCACCCATAGTGCACCAGCCGACCGATGACACCGAGCCTCGCCTCCCCCACGTGACCACCGCCCCCCGCCCCCCGGCCCCCGGCCCCTGGGCTCCGGACCCTCGAAGCACCGAGCACCGAGCACCGAGCCACCGCCCCCATCGAAGCACCGACCTCCCCCGCCACCCGGCCACCGGGCCACCCGGCCACCCGGCCACCCGGCCACCCGGCCACCCGGCCACCCGGCCACCCGGCCACCCGGCCACCCGGCCACCCGGCACCGAGTGTCCCGGCCCCCCGGAGCGCCGAGGCCACAGAAGCCCCGGAGCGCCGCCGCGCGGCCTCCCGCAGCCGCGCGGCGCGGTAATGCGTTCGCCAGTGGTCCGGGCCAGGTGCGATCCTGGGGTTCGTATGTCTACTTCCTTCGCCGACCTCCAGCAGCTGCTCGCCGAGGTCTCGCTCCGTGACGCGCACCGGCTGGGGCGCCGCCTTGAGGGTGCGCGCCGCATCCGCAAGCCCGAGGCCCGTCAGGCCGTGCTCGACGAGATCGCGGGCGAGGCGGGGAAGTCCGCTGCCCGGATACGGGAGCGGCGGCAGGCCGTGCCCGAGATCACCTACCCCGAAGAGCTCCCCGTCAGCCAGAAGCGGGACGAGATCCTGGCCGCGATCCGCGATCACCAGGTCGTGATCGTCGCCGGTGAGACGGGGTCGGGCAAGACGACGCAGATCCCGAAGATCTGCCTGGAGCTCGGCCGCGGCGTACGCGGCATGATCGGCCACACACAGCCGCGCCGCATCGCTGCCCGCACAGTCGCGGAGCGGGTCGCGGAGGAACTGGAGACCCCGCTCGGCGAGGCGGTCGGCTGGAAGGTCCGGTTCACCGACCAGGTGAAGGCGGAGTCCACGTTCATCAAGCTGATGACCGACGGCATCCTGCTCGCCGAGATCCAGACCGACCGCGAGCTGCGCGCCTACGACACGATCATCATCGACGAGGCGCACGAGCGGTCCCTGAACATCGACTTCCTGCTCGGCTATCTCGCCCAGCTGCTGCCCAAGCGCCCGGACCTGAAGGTCGTCATCACCTCGGCGACCATCGACCCGGAGCGCTTCTCACGGCACTTCGGCGACGCCCCGATCGTCGAGGTCAGCGGCCGTACGTACCCGGTGGAGGTCCGCTACCGCCCGCTCCTCGAAGAGGACGGCGACGAGGGCGACCGGGACCAGATCACCGCGATCTGCGACGCGGTCGACGAGCTCCAGGGCGAGGGCCCCGGCGACGTCCTGGTCTTCCTCTCCGGCGAGCGCGAGATCCGCGACACCGCGGACGCGCTCACCAAGCGCAAACTCAGGAACACCGAGATCCTCCCGCTCTACGCCCGGCTCTCACACGCCGAGCAGCATCGCGTCTTCCAGCGGCACAGCGGCCGCAGGATCGTTCTGGCGACGAACGTCGCCGAGACCTCGCTGACCGTGCCGGGCATCAAGTACGTGATCGATCCGGGCACCGCCCGGATCTCCCGCTACAGCCACCGCACCAAGGTCCAGCGGCTGCCGATCGAACCGGTCAGCCAGGCCAGCGCCAACCAGCGCAAGGGCCGTTGCGGCCGCACATCGGACGGCATCTGCATCCGGCTGTACTCGGAGGACGACTTCGAGGCCCGCCCGGAGTTCACGGATGCGGAGATCCTCCGCACCAACCTCGCCTCCGTCATCCTCCAGATGACCGCGGCCGGGCTCGGCGACATCGAGAAGTTCCCGTTCATCGACCCGCCGGACCACCGCAACATCCGCGACGGCGTCCAGCTCCTCCAGGAGCTCGGGGCCATCGACCCCACTCAGAAGGACGTCCGCAAGCGGCTCACCCAGCTCGGCCGCAAGCTCGCCCAGCTGCCCGTCGATCCCCGGCTCGCCCGGATGGTCATCGAGGCCGACAAGAACGGCTGCGTACGCGAGGTGATGGTGATCGCCGCCGCGCTCTCCATCCAGGACCCGCGCGAGCGGCCCAGCGAGAAGCAGGCGCAGGCCGACCAGCAGCACGCACGCTTCAAGGACGAGACGTCCGACTTCCTGGCCTATCTGAACCTGTGGCGGTACGTCCGCGAGCAGCAGCGGGAGCGCGGCTCGTCCTCGTTCCGCCGGATGTGCAAGTCCGAGTATCTGAACTTCCTGCGGATCCGCGAGTGGCAGGACATTTACACCCAACTGCGTACGGTCGCCAAGCAGATGGGCATTCACCCGAACGAGGACGACGGCACCGAGCAGCAGATCCATATCTCGCTGCTGTCCGGGCTGCTCTCCCACATCGGCATGAAGGACGTGAAGGAGAGCGCGAAGAAGGACGGCGGGAAGAAGGACGGGGCGCGCAAGGACGGCGGCGGGCGGAACGACTATCTGGGCGCCCGCGGAGCGAAGTTCGCCGTCTTCCCCGGCTCCGCGCTGTTCAAGAAGCCGCCGCGGTTCGTGATGTCCGCCGAGCTGGTCGAGACGTCCCGGCTGTGGGCCCGCGTCAACGCGAAGATCGAGCCGGAGTGGATCGAGCCGCTCGCCCAGCACCTGATCAAACGGACGTACTCCGAACCCCACTGGGAAAAGGACATGGCGGCCGTGATGGCGTACGAGAAGGTGACGCTGTACGGCGTCCCGATCGTCGCCCACCGGAAGGTGAACTACGGCCGGATCGACGCCGAGGCCTCCCGCGAGCTGTTCATCCGCAACGCCCTGGTGGAGGGCGACTGGCGCACCCACCACAAGTTCTTCGCGGACAACCGCAGGCTGCTGACCGAGGTCGAGGAGCTGGAGCACCGCGCCCGCCGCCGGGACATCCTGGTCGACGACGACACGCTGTTCGACTTCTACGACGAGCGGGTGCCGGACCATGTCGTCTCCGGCGCGCACTTCGACTCCTGGTGGAAGCACAAGCGCAAGGAGGAGCCCGAACTTCTGGACTTCGAGCGGTCGATGCTCATCCGGGAGTCCGCGGAGGCGGTCACCAAGGCGGACTATCCGGACTCCTGGCGGCAGGGCGCGCTGAAGTTCAAGGTCACCTACCAGTTCGAGCCGGGCACGGACGCGGACGGCGTCACCGTCCACATTCCGCTCCAGGTGCTCAACCAGGTCACCGACGAGGGCTTCGACTGGCAGATTCCGGGCCTGCGCGAGGATGTGGTCACCGAGTTGATCCGCTCGCTGCCCAAGCCGATCCGCCGTCACTACGTCCCGGCGCCGAACTACGCGAAGGCCTTCCTGGAACGTGCCGTGCCGCTGCGGGAGCCGCTGCCGGTGACTCTGGCCCGCGAGCTGAAGGGGATGGTCGGAGTCCCGGTGACCGCCGACGACTTCGACCTGAGCCGGGTGCCGGACCACCTGAAGATCACCTTCCGGGTGGTGGACGAGCGACGCCGCAAGGTCGCCGAGGACAAGGACCTGGAGGCGCTGCGGCTCCGGTTGCGGCCCAAGGCGCGCAAGGCGCTCTCGCAGGCGGCCGCGGCCACCGCCGAGCGCGCGGGCGGCGCCTCGATCGAGCGTACGGGGCTCACGGACTGGACGATCGGGACGCTCAGCCGGGTCTTCGAGACCGATGGGGTCTCCCCTGGTCGAGCGAAGTCGAGAGCTTGGGGAAGCGCGGGCCAGCCGGTGAAGGCGTATCCGGCGCTCGTGGACGACGGGGCCTCGGTCTCCGTACGGCTCTTCGACACCGAGGCCGAGCAGGCGCAGGCGATGTGGCGGGGCACCCGGAGGCTGATCCTGCTGAACATCCCGGTGAACCCGGCGAAGTTCGCGTCCGAGAAGCTCACCAACCAGCAGAAGATCAGCCTGTCCGCGAATCCGCACGGCTCGGTGCAGGCGCTGTTCGAGGACTGCGCGACGGCGGCGGCGGACAAGCTGATCGCCGATCACGGCGGGCCCGCGTGGGACGAGGAGTCGTACCGCAAGCTGTTCGACCGGGTGCGCGCGGACATCGTCGACGTGACGGTCAAGGCGGTGGGCCAGGTCCAGCAGGTGCTCGCCGCCTGGTCGGCCTGTGAGCGGCGGCTGAAGGCCTCGCACAGCCCCGCGCTGCTGCCCAGTCTGACCGATGTACGCGGCCAGCTGGACGCGCTCGTCAAGCCAGGCTTCGTCACCGAGACCGGGCTGCGGCGGCTGCCGGATCTGATGCGGTATCTGATCGCGGCGGACCGGCGGCTCCAGCAGATGCCGACCAACGTCCAGCGGGACACCACGCGGATGGCGAAGGTCCACGAGATGGCGGACGAATACGCCTGGCTGCTTGAGCAGCTGCCGCAGGGGCGGCCGGTGCCGCAGGAGGTACGGGACATCCGCTGGATGCTGGAGGAGCTGCGGGTCAGCTACTTCGCGCACGCGCTGGGCACGGCGTATCCGGTCTCGGACAAGCGGATCGTGAAGGCGATCGACGCGGCGGCCCCGTAATCGGAAGGTCACGCAGGGCGAGTTCGACCGGCGGGCATTCGCTGCTGTAGAGTCTCTTTTCGCAGCACAGCGCACCAATCGGTGGCTGCGAAACCTGGTCCTGTGGAGCAGTTTGGAGTGCTCGCCACCCTGTCAAGGTGGAGGCCGCGGGTTCAAATCCCGTCAGGACCGCAAGATACAGCGTCAGATACGGAAGCCCGGATCGAAAGATCCGGGCTTCCGTGCGTCTTGACGGGGTCAACTGCCGCCGGTACTCACACACCAGGGGATGGGTGACGCGGAAGGGGCGGGCAGATGAACGAACCCGGACGGCACGAGACTCGCGCGTTGCTACGCGCCCACCTGTCGGCCGCGTCCGGCTATCGGCACCTGACGCGACACTGCCCGATCTGCCATCAGCTCCTGCGCCTCACCCTGGAGTCCGCGCCGCGTCGCACACCGCGCCCCACGAAGGGCCGGGCGGCGACGGTCGACGAGGAGACTCCCGCCGACGCGTGAGCCCCCGCGTGCGCCTCCGCGTGAGGCCCCTGCACGCGGACCCGTGCACGGGCCCCTGCGTACGGCCCCGCGCGGCCCGCGCACCCACTCGCCCGGCCTGTGACCGGCATCACAGAACCAGTTTTTGGAACCCCCGCGCTTACACCACCCCTACAACGGCTCAATTTAATATGTGCAATTGCACGATCATGCCGAGGTCCGCAAGACGACCCTCCGGAGCGCCGGGCCAGCCCGCCCCTCTGAGCGGACAGCCCGCACCGGAGTCCGGCGTGAGTCGCCGACCGGAACCACCGACCGAGGCCGCCGACCGGGACCGCCGACCGGGACCGCCGTACGCGCAAAAAAATCGCGCTGGACCCGGCGGAGTCCAGCGCGATCGACGACATGCCCCCCACTAGGCGGGGTGGGCCCTGTTGGGGCAGGACCCGGTCGGGTAGAGCGGCAGCCGGACGCGGTCCGAGTTGGGGGACACGGACTTGCCCGGTTGTGTACTGCTGTGTACTGCTATGAAGTTGTCGAGGCTGTGCGGATCAGGCCTCGCTGCGCTGCTGCGGAATACCCGCGAGCAGCGCGCGGACCTCAGCCTCGCGATAACGGCGATGCCCACCCAGCGTGCGAATGGACGTCAGTTTGCCGGCCTTGGCCCAGCGCGTGACCGTCTTGGGGTCGACGCGGAACATCGTGGCGACCTCAGCCGGGGTCAGCAGCGGCTCGGCATCAGGGGTGCGAGCGGTCATGAGCGGCCTCCTCGGGAGAACCGAACCTTCTCGGTTCTTTCCTCTAAATTCTGCACCTTGGCCCGCGTTGCCCGAAATGGCGGACGCGGGTCGAGTCGGTTATAGGACGAACGGCTTGTCCTCGGCACTACAACTACACCATCCGTCCAGCCGCGTCGGCCAAACCGATGGAATTGCCCTCTCAGGTGTCCATCAACGACGGAACCCGATGGACCGTGCCATAGCGGACAGTCACGCCACTGTGACGATCAGTCACAGGGTGATCAGAAGTCATCAGACCCCCCATAGAGTGCAATGCCGAGGAAGCCGCCCAGACTTGGACGAACAGAGCCCTCCCCGGACTCCTTGTCCTATTTTGGCATGAGGGTGGGGGATCAAGACAAGGGCACCGTAAGTGCGGTCCATCACGCTTGAGGCAAAAGACCGGATCAGGACCTACGTCCCCAGCCACGAACGGACCCGTCAGCCAGCGGACCCGTCGGCCGGTGCGGACCCGTCGGCCGGTGCGGACCCGTCGGCCGGTGCGGACCCGTCAGCTGGCGGACTGGCGCTCGCGCACCGCGCGCCATCGCTCCACCAGCCGCGCGTACGCCTCGGCCGCCCCGGCGCCGTCCCCGGCCCTGAGCGCCTCGATGCCCTCGGCGACATCCGCCGCCGAGTGGTCCGCGTCCAGCTGCCCGGCCGGAAGAGCGTGCACCAGGCCGCCGTAGTCCAGCTCGACCAGCGACCGCGGGTGGAACTCCTCCAGCCACCGCCCCACATCTACCAGGCCGTCGATCAGCGGCCCCTCCTCAAGAGCGTCCCGCAGCGTCTTGAGACCGCGCGCGACCCTGCGCCTGGCCTGCACCATCGGCGTGCGATAGCGCAGCACCGGCGCGGCCCGGCCGCCGTGCACGGCCGCGGCCCCCTCGTCGTACTGTCGCTCCCCGTCCGAGACCAGGACGAACCAGCTCAGCGGGATCTGCCAGACCGAGGTGCGGATCCAGGGGCGCGCGTCCGGATTGCGCTCCCGCCAGCGCTCGTAGTCCGCGGCCGCCTGCCCTCGCACCACCGGCGGCAGCACCGCGTCCAGCACCGGCGCCGGAAACCGTCCGGCGAGCTCGTCCAGCGCCAGCCAGCCGCGCAGCCGGGTACGCCAGGGGCACACGCACAGCACCCCGTCGACCTCGGCCACGAACGCGTCGGCGCTCTCGTGCACCGGCACCGGCACCGGCGGCGTGGGCAGCAAGTCCCGCAGAGACCGCCGCAGTTCGTCCTGGTACGAGGGTCGCTCGGGCCGCCGCGCATAGCGCTCCCAGTGGCCGCGCTCCGCCTCGGGGAACGCCGCCAGCGGCTCATACACCCGCAGGTAGGACGCGTACGGGACTGCGGGAGACGACACCTTCGGCACGACTGCTCCCTCCCCGGTAGCCCGTGCGGCAAACCGCCCGGACGAGTCCGCGCGCGCCGCGGGAACCCCGCGCATCGTCCCACCCCGTCACCCGCGAGAGGGTGATCCCGCACACCGGACGGATCGCGAGGGCCCGGAGGTCTTACTCTCTTGCCCACGGCACTCGCCACCCGTACGAGAGCCGCCTCATCCGCCGCAACACACATGGGAGTCACCACCGTGACCGAAGTGACCGGCGCCCCTGCCGACGTACTGCACACCTTGTTCCACTCGGACCAGGGGGGACATGAGCAGGTCGTGCTCTGTCAGGACCGGGCCAGCGGCCTCAAGGCCGTGATCGCCATCCACTCCACCGCCCTGGGCCCGGCCCTCGGCGGCACCCGCTTCTACCCGTACGCGAGCGAGGAGGCGGCCGTCGCCGACGCGCTCAACCTCTCCCGCGGGATGTCGTACAAGAACGCGCTCGCCGGGCTCGAACACGGCGGCGGCAAAGCCGTGATCATCGGCGACCCGGACCAGATCAAGAGCGAGGAGCTGCTGCTCGCCTACGGCCGGTTCGTGGCCTCGCTCGGCGGGCGCTACGTCACCGCCTGCGATGTCGGCACCTATGTCGCGGACATGGACGTCGTCGCCCGCGAGTGCCGCTGGACCACCGGCCGCTCCCCGGAGCAGGGCGGCGCGGGCGACTCGTCCGTGCTCACCGCCTTCGGCGTCTTCCAGGGCATGCGCGCCTCGGCCCAGCATCTGTGGGGCGGCCCCTCGCTGCGCGGCCGCACGGTCGGCGTGGCCGGGGTCGGCAAGGTCGGTCACCACCTGGTGGAGCACCTGGTCGAGGACGGCGCCCAGGTCGTGATCACCGACGTCCGCGAGGAGTCCGTACGCCGGATCCTGGACCGGCACCCCGGCGGCGAGGTCACCGCGGTCGCCGACACCGAGGCGCTGATCCGGGTCGAGGGCCTGGACGTGTACGCGCCGTGCGCGCTCGGCGGCGCGCTGAACGACGACTCGGTGCCGGCGCTCACGGCCAAGGTCGTGTGCGGCGCGGCCAACAACCAGCTGGCGCATCCGGGAGTGGAGAAGGACCTCGCCGACCGGGGGATCCTCTACGCGCCGGACTACGTGGTGAACGCGGGCGGCGTGATCCAGGTCGCCGACGAGCTGCACGGCTTCGACTTCGACCGCTGCAAGGCCAAGGCGGCGAAGATCTACGACACCACGCTCGCCATATTCGCACGTGCGAAGCGTGACGGCATTCCGCCGGCCGCGGCGGCCGACCGGCTGGCCGAGCAGCGGATGGCGGAGGCCCGCCGCGGGTGAGTGACGGGGCGGCTCGTCGACGCGTGCGGGGCCCGTCGGAGAGACGAGACTCACGCTCGTCGGCGGGTCGCCCGCGAATAAGAGGTTAAAATCGGTGTTGACCAGCGGGGACAAGCGTTTCTGAGGGTCTCGGGGCGAGGCGTGTCCGGTGGGCGGCGTACCGTATGGCCGCCGAAGAAGGTACCGTTGAACCCCTACGGACCGGTCTCTCCGAGGAGAGTCCGTTCTGAACCATGAACGCGTGTCAAGACTCTGGGGCCGTCGAGCCTCATATCCAAGGGGGTCGAGCCATGGGGCGCGGCCGGGCAAAGGCCAAGCAGACGAAGGTCGCCCGCCAGCTGAAGTACAGCACCGGCGGGACTGACCTGTCGCGTCTGGCCGATGAGCTGGGCGCATCGACTTCGAGCCAGCCGCCGAATGGCGAGCCGTTCGAGGACGACGAGGACGACGACCCGTACGCCCAGTACGCGGATCGGTACAACGACGACGAGGACGAGGACTCCGCGGACGAGTCCAGCCCGTCGTCGCGGCGCCGCGGCGCTTGACCTCGTTTCACCAGTAGTCACATAGAGTCACCACACCCGGTCCGGGGCCACAGCGCCGGACCGGGTGTCGTGCTGCCCGTCGTGCTGCCCGCTGCCGCTCGGCTCGGTCGGTCGCCGCTCGTTCCAGTCGCCGCTCGTACGGTGGCTGCCCCTTGCCCTCGCCCAGCTGTCGCTGGTCCGGGCCGGGGCAGCTCCGCCGTACGGTCTCGCGTCGTCAGCTCGCGTAGTCGCCGGTCAGCTCGGCGCCCGTGGCGTGGTCCCCGCGCTCGGTGATCTCTCCCGCGACCCACGCGTCCACGCCCCGGTCGGCCAGCGTCGTCAGCGCGACGTCCACCGACTCCTGCGGCACGACCGCGATCATGCCGACGCCCATGTTCAGCGTCTTCTCCAGCTCCAGGCGCTCGACCCGGCCCGCGCCCCCGACCAGGTCGAAGATCACGCCCGGCGTCCAGGTCGAGCGGTCGACCGCGGCGTGCAGCCCGTCCGGGACGACCCGCGCCAGGTTGGCGGCGAGGCCGCCGCCGGTGACGTGGCTGAAGGCGTGCACCTCGGTGGTCCGGGTGAGCGCCAGGCAGTCCAGCGAGTAGATCTTGGTCGGCTCAAGCAGCTCCTCGCCGAGGGTCCGGCCGAGCTCCGGGATCTCCTTCTCCAGGGTCCAGCCCGCGCGGTCGAAGACGACGTGACGGACGAGCGAGTACCCGTTCGAGTGAAGACCGGAGGACGCCATCGCGATGACCGCGTCCCCCTTACGGATGCGATCCGGCCCGAGCAGCTGGTCGGCTTCGACCACGCCCGTACCCGCGCCCGCGACGTCGAAGTCGTCCGGGCCGAGCAGCCCCGGATGCTCGGCGGTCTCGCCGCCGACCAGCGCGCAGCCCGCCAGCACACAGCCCTCGGCGATGCCCTTCACGATGGCCGCGACCCGCTCCGGGTGGACCTTGCCGACACAGATGTAGTCGGTCATGACCAGCGGCTCGGCGCCGCAGACCACCAGGTCGTCGACGACCATGCCGACCAGGTCGTGGCCGATGGTGTCGTACACGCCCATCTTGCGGGCGAGGTCGACCTTGGTGCCGACGCCGTCGGTCGCGGAGGCCAGCAGCGGGCGCTCGTAGCGCTTGAGCGCGGAGGCGTCGAAGAGTCCGGCGAAGCCGCCGAGGCCGCCGAGGCCCGCGACCTCGGGGCGCTGGGTCTTCCGCACCCACTCCTTCATCAGCTCGACGGCGCGGTCGCCCGCCTCGATGTCGACGCCCGCGCTTGCGTAGCTGGCACCAGTGGTCTCATCAGACATGACGTGAGAACTTTCGGGTCGTTGCGACGGAGTCTGGTCCGGCGGAGTCCGGTCCGGCGGAGTCTGTTGCGACGGGGTCTGTTGCGACGGGGTCTTACGGGCGACGGAGCGCGTCGGCGGCCGCCGGGCCGCCCGCCAGCTCGGTCTCCAGGAGCTGCTTGCCGAGCAGCTCCGGGTCCGGGAGATCCATCGGGTACTCGCCGTCGAAGCAGGCGCGGCAGAGGTTCGGCTTGGCGATCGTGGTCGCCTCGATCATGCCGTCGATGGAGATGTACGAGAGCGAGTCCGCGCCCAGCGACCTGCCGATCTCCTCGATCGACATGCCGTTGGCGATCAGCTCGGCGCGGGTGGCGAAGTCGATGCCGAAGAAGCACGGCCACTTCACGGGCGGCGACGAGATACGGACGTGCACCTCGGCGGCCCCGGCCTCGCGGAGCATCTTGACCAGGGCCCGCTGGGTGTTGCCGCGCACGATCGAGTCGTCCACGACGACCAGGCGCTTGCCCTGGATGACTTCCTTGAGCGGGTTCAGTTTCAGGCGGATGCCGAGCTGGCGGATGGTCTGCGAGGGCTGGATGAACGTACGCCCGACGTAGGCGTTCTTCACCAGGCCCGCGCCGAACGGGATGCCGCTGGCCTCCGCGTAGCCGATCGCGGCGGGGGTGCCGGACTCCGGGGTCGCTATCACCAGGTCGGCGTCGGCCGGGGCTTCCTTCGCGAGTTTCCGGCCCATCTCCACGCGGGAGAGGTAGACGTTCCGGCCCGCGATGTCGGTGTCGGGGCGAGCCAGGTAGACGTACTCGAAGACACAGCCCTTGGGCTTCGCTTCCGCGAATCGGGAGCTTCGCAGGCCGTTCTCGTCGATGGCGATCAGCTCGCCGGGCTCGACCTCGCGGACGAAGGAGGCGCCGCAGATGTCCAGCGCCGCCGACTCGGACGCGACGACCCAGCCGCGCTCCAGGCGGCCGAGCACCAGCGGGCGGATGCCCTGCGGGTCGCGGGCCGCGTACAGCGTCTGCTCGTCCATGAAGACCAGCGAGAAGGCGCCCATGACGTGCGGCAGGACCTGGGGAGCGGCGTCCTCGACGGTCAGCGGCTTGCCGTCGGCGTCCGTCTGGCCCGCGAGCAGGGCGGTGACCAGGTCGGTGTCGTTGGTGGCGGCCAGCTGGGTGGCGCGGCCGTTCTCCTTGGGGAGGTCCGCGACCATCTCGGCGAGCTGGGCGGTGTTCACCAGGTTGCCGTTGTGGCCGAGCGCGATCGAGCCGTGCGCGGTGGCGCGGAACGTCGGCTGGGCGTTCTCCCACACCGATGACCCGGTGGTGGAGTAGCGAGCATGGCCCACCGCGATATGGCCCTGGAGCGAGCCGAGGGAGGTTTCGTCGAAGACCTGCGAGACCAGACCCATGTCCTTGAAGACCAGGATCTGGGACCCGTTGCTCACTGCGATGCCCGCGGACTCCTGTCCACGGTGCTGCAGGGCATACAGTCCGAAATAGGTGAGCTTGGCGACCTCTTCGCCGGGAGCCCAGACACCGAAGACGCCGCAAGCGTCCTGGGGGCCCTTCTCGCCGGGGAGCAGGTCGTGGTTGAGTCGTCCATCACCACGAGGCACGACACCGAGTGTAGGCGAGATCGACCACTGGTCCGAATTGGTGATACGACCCCTGTACGCAGGGTGATCAGCAGTGTGATCAGCGCGCTTGTGCGTGCAGGCCCTCGCCGTCCTTGGTGAGGACCAGGGAGTCGTGGTTCAGCGTGTAGTCGACGGTCCCGTCGAGGACCTGCCGCAGCCGGTCCTCGGCCTTCATCTGTCCCTTCTCGCAGCGCTTGCGGGTGGTGGTGACGGGCGGCTCGAAGGTGATCTCGGCGTCGGTGACCCTGGCCTCGCCGGTGATGTCGTTACAGCCGAGGTTGCCGTGGACCGTGCCGTCCAGGGCGATCGTGAAGTGCGGCTTGTCCTGGGCGGCCGCCGGGAGCGCGACGTGGGTCTCGCCGCCGTCCTCCGCGTATCCGGTGACGGTCCACCGGGTGCCCTTGAGCGGCGCGGGCTTCTCCTCGGTCAGCTTGACGACGGTGTCGCCCCGCTCCGTGGTGAGCGTGAGGCGGTCGCCGCTGACCTCGGCGGTGAGGGTGCCGGTGAGGGCGGTCGCGAGCGCGGTCTCGAACGCGTCGGCGTCCTCGCCGCAGGACATCTCGGTCTGCACGCCCGGCCGCACGGTCAGGGTCTCGCCGTCGGCCGTGTAGTCGGCGCCGAAGTGGTTGCAGCCGTAGTTGCCCCCGGCCCGGCCGTCGGCGTCGAACCTGACCCAGGCGCCCTGCGGCGCGTCCCGCCGCTCGCCGCGGACCGTGAGGCTCTCGACGCCCCAGCGCACGCCGGTCAGCTCCGCGTCCGGGCCGTCGTCCTGCCCGTCCTGCCCGTCCTGTGTGTCCTGTGTGTCCTGTGTGTCCTGTGTGTCCTGCGCGACTTGCCCGGCGGTACGGTCGCCGCCGCCCGAGCCAGGGCCGCCGCCGTCGGCCGACTCGGTGCCGCAGGCAGCCGTGAGCAGCCCCAGGGCCGCTACGGCGACGAGGGCACCGCGGGTCCGGGCGGCGCGAGGGAATCGCTGGGTGTCCATGCCGCTCCGACGCGGCGAGCGCGATTCCGGTTCCCGCTCCCGTCTTCCCGCTCCCGTCGGCGGCGCGCGTCAGGGCATCAGGGCATCAGGACATCACGGGCAGCAGCGTGGACAGGTCGGCCCGCTCCCCGCTCGCGGCGACCTTCGCCTCGTCCAGCGCGGCCTGCCAGCCCGTACGCCCGGTGGCGAGCCGTACCCAGGTCAGCGGGTCGGTCTCCACCACGTTCGGCGGCGTACCGCGGGTGTGCCGCGGCCCCTCGACGCACTGCACCACGGCGTACGGCGGCACCCGTACCTCGGTGGCCGCGCCCGGCGCCTTCGCGGCCAGCGCGTCGGCGAGCAGCCGGGTGCAGGCGGCCAGCGCCTGGCGCTCGTACGGGATGTCGAGCCCGGCCGCGCGGTTCAGGTCGTCGGTGTGGACGACGAGCTCGACGGTACGGGTGACCAGGTAGTCGGCGAGCGTGACGGCCCCGGCCGGGGTGGCCAGCAGCCGCCCGCCGGGAGCGGCCCCGAGGCAGGCGTCGAGCCGGTCCGCCGTGCGCGCGTACAGGGCGTCCAGGTCGGGCTCCCGCTCGGCGGCCTGCCGCATGCCGTCGGCGATCCGCTCGGCGGCCCCGGCCGACGCGAACAGCAGGCGGTGCGGATCGATCTCCGGCCCGGCGGGCTCGTCCAGGGCGAGGAAATGGCTGACGGAGTCGACCGCGACGGCGATGTGCACCACCAGCTCGCGCACCGTCCAGTCCCCCAGGTCCGCGGGACGCGCGAGCTGTTCGTCCGTCAGCGCGCCTACGGCCGCGCGCACCTGCGCGAACTGTCCGGCGACGGCGGCACGGATCTTGGCGGGGTCGTAGGCACGGGCGCGGCGTTTGGCGGGTGGCATGGAGTCGAGGGTAGCCACCCGGCCGGCCGGCACGAGGGCGTGTTCCGGAACGCGCCCTGCGCCTGGCGGCCCCGCCCTGGGTGTGGCCGGGCGGGGCCGCTGTGGCGTGCGAGACGCGCCGTACGGTCAGGCGGCGCTCAGGCGATCACTCGTGCGATCACACAGGCGGTCGCTCAGGCGGTCGCTCAGCCGAACAGCTCCGGCAGGGTGGCCGTGTGGGCCGTACGCAGGCCGTCCAGGGGGATGCTGAACTCGCCCTGGACCTCCAGCGCTTCGCCGTCCACGACGCCGATCCGCGTCACCGGCAGCCCGCGCGCGCCGCACATGTCCGTGAAGCGGAGTTCCTCGCTGCGCGGGACGGCGACGACCGCGCGGGACGCCGACTCCGAGAACAGGAAGGTGAACGCGTCCAAGTCGTCCGGGACGACCAGGCGCGCGCCCTTGCCGCCGCGCAGGCAGGACTCGGCGACCGCCTGGACCAGACCGCCGTCCGACAGGTCGTGCGCCGCGTCGATCATGCCGTCGCGGGATGCGGAGATCAGGATCTCGGCGAGCAGCCGCTCCCGCTCCAGGTCCAGCTTCGGCGGCAGGCCGCCGAGGTGGTCGTGGACCACCTGCGACCAGGCCGAGCCGCCGAACTCCTCGTGCGTCTCGCCGATGAGGTACAGCAGCTGGCCCTCTTCGGCGAAGGCCATCGGCGTACGGCGAGCGACGTCGTCGATCACACCGAGGACGGAGACCACCGGCGTCGGGTGGATCGCCGCCTCGCCGGTCTGGTTGTAGAGCGAGACGTTGCCGCCGGTGACCGGGGTGCCCATGATCTGGCAGGCGTCGGCCAGACCACGGGTGGTCTCGGCGAACTGCCACATCACGTCCGGGTCCTCGGGCGAGCCGAAGTTCAGGCAGTCGGACACCGCGAGCGGCCGCGCGCCGGTGGCGGCGACATTGCGGTACGCCTCGGCCAGCGCCAGCTGCGCGCCCGCGTACGGGTCGAGCTTGGCGTACCGGCCGTTGCCGTCGTTGGCGAGCGCCACACCGAGGCCGGTCTCCTCGTCGATCCGGACCATGCCGGAGTCCTCGGGCTGCGCGAGCACCGTGTTGCCCTGCACGAAGCGGTCGTACTGGTCGGTGACCCAGGACTTGGACGCCTGGTTGGGCGAGGCGACCAGCTTGATGACCTGCTCGCGCAGTTCGGCCGAAGAGGCCGGGCGGGGCAGCTTGTTCGCGTCGTCCGCCTGGAGGGCGTCCTGCCAGGACGGGCGGGCGTACGGACGCTGGTAGACCGGGCCGTCGTGGGCGACGGTGCGCGGGTCCAGGTCGACGATCTTCTCGCCGTGCCAGAAGATCTCCAGCCGGTCCCCGTCGGTGACCTCACCGACGACGGTGGCGATGACGTCCCACTTCTCGCAGATGGCGAGGAACCGCTCGACCTTGTCCGGCTCGACGACCGCGCACATGCGCTCCTGCGACTCGCTCATGAGGATTTCCTCGGGCGTGAGCGTGGAGTCGCGCAGCGGTACGTCGTCCAGGTCGACCCGCATGCCGCCGGAGCCGTTCGACGCCAGCTCCGAGGTCGCGCAGGACAGGCCCGCCGCGCCGAGATCCTGGATGCCGACGACCAGCTTCTCGGCGAAGGCCTCCAGGGTGCACTCGATGAGCAGCTTCTCCTGGAAGGGGTCGCCGACCTGGACGGCGGGCCGCTTCGAGGGCTTGGCGCCCGCGTCGCCAGACGCTGATGTATCCGTGAACGTCTCGGAGGCGAGGATCGACGCGCCGCCGATGCCGTCGCCGCCGGTGCGGGCCCCGTACAGGATGACCTTGTTGCCGGGCCCGGAGGCCTTGGCGAGGTGGATGTCCTCGTGCCGCATGACGCCGATGGCGCCCGCGTTGACCAGCGGGTTGCCCTGGTAGCAGGCGTCGAAGACCAGCTCGCCGCCGATGTTCGGCAGGCCGAGGCAGTTGCCGTAGCCGCCGATGCCCGCGACGACGCCGGGCAGGACGCGCTTGGTGTCGGGGTGGTCGGCCGCGCCCATCCGCAGCGGGTCCACGACCGCGACCGGGCGCGCGCCCATCGCGATGATGTCGCGGACGATGCCGCCGACGCCGGTGGCCGCGCCCTGGTAGGGCTCGACGTACGAGGGGTGGTTGTGCGACTCGACCTTGAAGGTGACGGCGTAGCCGTTGCCGACGTCGACGACGCCCGCGTTCTCGCCGATGCCGACGAGCATGGCGTCGGATTGCGGGGCCTTCTCACCGAACTGCCGCAGGTGGACCTTGCTGCTCTTGTAGGAGCAGTGCTCGGACCACATCACGGAGTACATGGCGAGCTCCGCGCCGGTCGGGCGGCGGCCGAGGATCTCGCGTACGCGCGCGTACTCGTCTTCCTTGAGGCCGAGTTCGGCCCAGGGCAGCCTGGTGTCCGGGGTCTCGGTCGCGTGCTTGACCGTGTCCAGCGTCATGCGGTGACCAACTTCTTCAGGATCGAGGTGAAGAACCCGAGGCCGTCGGTGCGGCCGGTGCCGATCAGGGGCTCCACGGCGTGCTCGGGGTGCGGCATGAGGCCGACGACGTTGCCCGCCTCGTTGGTGATCCCGGCGATGTCGCGCAGCGAGCCGTTCGGGTTTCCGTAGCCGTCGGCGACGTCCCCGTCGGTGGCATAGCGGAAGGCGACCCGGCCCTCGGCTTCGAGGAGGTCCAGGGTGCGCTCGTCGGCGACGTACCGGCCGTCGATGTTCTTGAGCGGAATCGAGATCTCCTGGCCCGCCGTGTAGTCGGCGGTCCAGGCGGTGGCGGTCGACTCGACCCGCAGCTTCTGGTCGCGGCAGACGAAGTGCAGGCCGTCGTTGCGCAGCATCGCGCCGGGCAGCAGATGGCTCTCGGTGAGCACCTGGAAGCCGTTGCAGATGCCGAGTACCGGCATTCCGGCCTTCGCCTGGTCGATGACGGTCTCCATCAGCGGCGAGAACCGGGAGATGGCCCCGGCGCGCAGATAGTCGCCGTAGGAGAAGCCGCCGGGCAGCACCACGGCGTCGACCTGCTTGAGGTCCTTGTCGCGGTGCCACAGCGGCACGGCCTCGGCGCCGGCGATACGGACGGCGCGCTGGGTGTCGCGGTCGTCGAGCGTTCCGGGGAAGGTGACGACCCCGATACGGGCGGTCACTCCGCCCCCTCGGACGTCTCGACCTTCACGGCGAAGTCCTCGATGACGGTGTTGGCGAGGAAGGTTTCGGCCATCTCGTGGATGCGGGCGAGGGCGGCGTCGTCGACCGGTCCCTCCACCTCGAGTTCAAAGCGCTTCCCTTGGCGGACGTCCGCGATTCCCTCGAAACCGAGACGCGGCAGTGCACGCTGCACCGCCTGTCCCTGGGGGTCGAGGATCTCCGGCTTGAGCATGACGTCGACTACGACGCGTGCCACTGGCACTCCCGGTGTGTGGTGCGTGAGCAGGTCAGTTCAGACTACCCGGACAAAATTTCTACGCGAGTAGATTCGTAGGTACATACGTGATGGCCATCACGTTCGAGTATCAGACCAGGCATCTCGGGGGAAACTCCGGGAAAACCCGATGCCCGCCTCCGCACCCCTCGGGATCGACATTGCGCCCCCGGACACGCTCGGAGATTTAACCGGGCTTCACAATTCAACGCCGGGCACTGTACAAAGGAAACACGAGGAAAAGCACAAAGTCACTGACGCTTCCTCGAAATAGCCTGCCAGCCGGGCATCACCACAGGTCAAGATGGGTGATGCCATAGGAAGGGACCGATATTCGTGGCGCAACGTGTCGTGGTCACTCTCTCTGACGACATCGACGGCGGAGAAGCGTCGGAAACGATCGTCTTCGGCCTGGACGGCAAGTCGTACGAGATCGACCTGAATCCAGCCAATGCCAAGAAACTACGCAAGGCACTGGCTCCGTACCTGCACGCGGGCCGCAAGCAGACCCGGAAGCCGGGTAAAGCGGGTAAGGCGGCCAAGGCCTTCACGCACACGGCGGTGACCGCCGACCCGGCGGCCGTCCGCGCGTGGGCTCGCTCACACAAGATGGACGTACCGGCGCGTGGCCGAATCCCGAAGAAGGTCTACGAGGCGTTCGAGGCGGCGAACTGAACACCCACTGCCGGAAGCCCTGACCGGCCCGCTTCCGCGACCCTCGTCGCGGTGGCGGGCCGCCGCCGTGTGGCGGCGGGGCCGCCGTGGCGTCCCATCCGGGGCCGCTCTGCTGGTTCAGGCCACCCTCGCTCAGGCGGTTCCGCCGCCGTGAGCGGCGGGCCGCCGGCAGCGGAAGCAGCTCCGCCGCCCCCACCGACCCGGCCGCCCACCGCGGAGGCGAGTTCCGCCGCCGCGGTGAGACCGGCCGCCGTCACGGAAGCGGGTTCCGCCCGGCGGGGACCGGCCTCCCGACGCGGAAGCGGTTCCGCGCCGCTGGGGTGGGGGCCGCCACCACTGAGGTGGCGGCGCAGCCGCCGCTGGGGTGGGGGCCACTCGCCGTGGAGGGGTTTCGTCGCGACGGCGAGCGCGCTGGGGCCGGCGGCCGCTGACGCGCCGGGCGCCCCGCCGCGACTGGCGCAAGGACCGTGGCATGCGGCCGCGCACATCGAGGCCGCGCCTGCGCCGGGGCGGGCCCGTACCGGGCCGCACCCCTGCTGGGGTGGGTCGCGAGGTGTCGTTGCGGGCGGCGGCCGGAGCCGACTTGCGTTGCACCCCCGTTGATCAGCTAAAGTCTGGAGCACGCCGCAGGGCACGGGCCGAAAGGCCGGGCCACGCGGAGTACATGCGGGTGTAGTTCAGTAGCAGAACACCCCCCTTCCAGGGGGGAGGCGCAGTGTGCAATTCCTGTCACCCGCTCTGCATCGCTTGTCGATCGACGCAAGTCGATCAGGTAGGCTGGTGCTTGCACCGGACGGTGAGAGCCGATTCGGATGCGATGCGGACGTAGCTCAGTTGGTAGAGCGCAACCTTGCCAAGGTTGAGGTCGCCAGTTCGAACCTGGTCGTCCGCTCGGGAGAGAAGCCCCGGTACCTCAGGTATCGGGGCTTCTTCGTGCCTCCCCGCGCCGAGCGGGAAATCCGCGTGGAAGTGTGTTCCGAGCACTCCCTGAGGTTGGTTATAGTAGAGGGGCACCAAGCGGTGCGCGTGCGAACGTAGCTCAGTTGGTAGAGCGCAACCTTGCCAAGGTTGAGGTCGCGAGTTCGAACCTCGTCGTTCGCTCCACACGAGAAGCCCCCCGATGTCATCGACATCGGGGGGCTTCTTCATGGCCTCGGCGCCTCGGCCGCCCTCGGCGATCGGCCCTTACGACCAGGCCGTGCCGGTCAGCAGCTCGTACGCCTCCAGATACTTGGCGCGCGTACGGTCCACGACCTCCTGCGGCAGCGCGGGCGGCGGCTGCTCGCCGTGGCGGTCCCAGCCGGACGCCGGGGAGGTCAGCCAGTCCCGTACGAACTGCTTGTCGTAGGACGGCTGGGCGCGGCCCGGCTGCCAGCCGCTCGCGGGCCAGAAGCGCGAGGAGTCCGGGGTGAGCACCTCGTCCGCGAGGGTGAGCTCGGCGCCGTGCTCACCGCCGTCGGCGAAACCGAACTCGAACTTGGTGTCCGCGAGGATGATCCCGCGCTCCCGCGCCGTATCGCGGGCCCTGCCGTACACGGCGAGCGTGGCCTGCCGCAGCTGTGCCGCCGTGTCGGCGCCGACCTGGCGGGCGACCTCCTCGTACGACACGTTCTCGTCGTGCTCGCCGACCTCGGCCTTGGTGGCGGGCGTGAAGATCGGCGCGGGCAGCTCGGAGCCGTCGGACAGGCCCTCGGGCAGGGCGAGTCCGCACACGGTGCGGGACTGCTCGTACTCGACCAGGCCCGAGCCCGTGAGATAGCCGCGCGCGACGCACTCGACGGGGACCATCCGCAGGGACTTGCAGATCAGAGTGCGGCCCGCCCAGTCGGCGGGGGCTCCGGGCGGCAGGTCGGTGGAGATGACGTGGTTCGGGGCCAGGTCGGCCAGGCGCTCGAACCACCACAGCGAGAGCTGGGTGAGCACCCGGCCCTTGTCGGGGATCTCGGTGGGCAGCACCCAGTCATAGGCGGAGATGCGATCGCTGGCGACCATGACGAGGTCGCCCGCCTCGTTCTGGTACAGGTCGCGCACCTTGCCGGTGTGCAGGTGCACCAGACCCGGAACCTCGATCGGCTCGGGCTTTTCAACGAATCCGGACACGGTTCCTCCCCGTGGTTTGTGCCAATGACCTGATTCTCGCGTATGAAGCGGAGATCTTTGGCCAGGGGTGGCTGCCGGGGCGTGCGGGAGGGACGCCGGGGGTGCGCGAGAGGGACACCGGGGGTGCGCGGGAGGGGTGCGCTCAGTCTCGTTTGCAGATGCGGTCCAGGAGGTTGGCGGTGGCCCGCTGGATCCGGGCGTCCACATGACCGGGGCGGTCGAGCGCCGGGGACCAGGCGAAGGTGCCGGACGCGAAGACCAGGGCGCCGGACGGGGCACGGTAGAGCGAGGTCTCCTGGTGGCGGCGGGCGCCTTCGCTGTCCCGGTACGGGGAGTGGGCGAGCAGGATGCGGCCCTGGTGCTCGGGGAGCGCGGTACGCGGGAAGTACCGGTCGGCCTCGCCCGCGACCAGACCGGCCAGCTCGTCGCCCTCGTACGCGCCGGTCGCCTCCCAGAGCCAGTGCTCGGCGTTCCGTACGACCAGGGGGCTCGGCTCGGGGACCCGGCCCGCGTACTGGATGCCGAGCAGCTGCTGCTCGGGGCCGTCCACCTCGCGCCAGAGCGCGGGCTTGCCGGGGCCGTGGCGCTTGCGGCAGGTGAGCAGCCGGTCGGCGACGCCGGAGGGCGAGGGGCCCAGTTCGACCTGCCAGTACATGGTGTTGGCGGAGAGGAAGACCAGCGAGGTGCCGTGGTCTCTGGCCAGTTCGACGGTGCGGCGCATGGGCGTCGACCAGTACTCGTCGTGGCCGGGGAAGACCAGGCCTCGGTAGCGCGTCGGGTCGACGCGTCCGGCGTGCAGGTCGCGGGCGTCGGCGTAGGCGAGGTCGTAGCCGTATCGCTCGGCCCAGCGGATGAAGTCGTAGGCGTGCCCGACGTGCAGCGGCAGGCCCGCGCCCGCGTACGGGCGGTCGAAGGACACCGTGACGGCGGCGTCGCGCTCGCCGAGCAGACGGCCCCGCTCGTCCCAGGCGTGGTAGAGGCTGGCGCCGGTATGGCCGTCCTCGGGGTAGAGGTTGTACGCCTGCCAGGTGATGTCCGGCAGGAGGAGCAGCAGATCGGCCGGATGGCTGTCCCGGACCGTGAAGGGGATGTGCGAGCGGTAGCCGTCGGCGGTGGTGAGGACGGCGACATACGCGCCGTTGCTCCAGTAGCTCGGGATCTGCAACCGCCAGGACAGCCACCAGTGGTGGCAGGAGACCGTGCGGTCGGCGGTGAGCGGCGGCGGCTGGACGATGCCGGAGATACGGGGGCTGGTGGTGATCTTCGACGCGCCGTCGCCGCCGTAGTGCCCGATGCGGTAGATGTCGACGCCGAACTGCTGGGGCGGGTCCACGGTGACGTGGAAGTCGATCGCCTCGCCGGGCGCGGCCGCGCCGGTGGTGGTGAAACCCTTGATCTGCCGGTGTACGTCGTCCGCGCTGCGCAGGCCGCTGGTGCGGGGTCCGGGGAGGTCCGCGCCGGGGGTCAGGGCGTGGTCGACGTACCAGGGGACGACCTTCCCGGTGTCGTCGAAGTAGTGCTCACTGCCGCGCAGCCAGGGCAGCGGGCCCTGCCCGAAGGGATCTGACACGGCGTGCGCCAGCGCCCCTGACTCCCATCGGCGGATCTGGTCCGCGCCCATGTCGCTCCCCTCCCTCGCTCCCCCGAGGCCCGTGCGTCGGCTGGCTGAATCAGCGACGGTCCCAGCACATCACATTACGCACTCACTCCGTCACCGTTCGTCGTGAATTGGCGAAAACGGAACATGGCGCTCCGGGAACACGGTGCTCCAATTAGAGTCCCGTCCCGCCGCACAGTCCCGTCCCGCTCTATAGCCCCGTCCCGCTTGAGAGTCCCGTCCCGCTTCGTCAGACCAGGCGTACCGGCTTCTCGGGTCGTACGCCCCGTTGGGCGAGCCAGTCCCGCAGCGGGTCGGGGTCGCCGTTCTCGACCAGGCTCATGATCCGGGGGGCCAGGTCCGTGGCCCGCTCGCCTGCCACCAGCAGGGCCGGGCCGTCCAGCCAGTCCAGGCCGGGGGCCGCGCCCGCCGTGTCGATCGCGGCACAGCAGACCATCGCGGTGACATGGTCCGCGAGCAGCTCGCGGCCCGTGCGGGGCGGCTGGAGCGGGAAGAGCGGCAGCTGTCCGCCGTCGTGGAGGCCGTCACCCCAGGGCCCGTCGTCGGGCCCCAGACCGGGCGGCGGCGACGGCGCGGCGGCCTCCTCGCGGGCCACCTCCGCGGTGAGCCGCGCCGCGAGCACCTCACTGGCGTCACTCTCCGTGTCCGTCACGGTGCGAGTCGGCGTGGCCGCTGTGGCGTCTGCGGCGTCTGCCGTGTGCTGTGCGGCGGGCTCTGACGTGACGTCTGGTGTGACGGGTGAGCCGCTCTCGGACGGGGTGCCGGGTATCGGTCCGGGCGGGGGTCCGGGAGTGGGTTCGCTGGTCAGCGCGGGGACGGCGGTCAGGTGGTCCATCACCCGGTTCAGGGTCGGGACCTCAGGGTCGGCTATGAGTTCGGCCATACGTTCGGCCACTGGTTCGCCCGTTGCTCCGGCGCTCGGAGCGGCGATCGCTTCGGCGTCGGGGCGGCTCGTGCCGTCGGAGGAGGCGAAGGGGACGAAGGGAGCGAAGGGAGCGGAGGAGTCCGGAGACGGGTCTGGAGACAGGTCGGAAGACGGGTCCGGAGACAGGTCGGGAGACGGGTCGGCGCTCGCGCTCCGCACGTCCAGCGCGTCCAGGACGCGGTGCAACCGGGCGGCGTCCATACGCCACTTGCGGTCGACGACCTCTTCCGGGTACTCCTGCCAGCCCACCGGGGACCAGTCCGGGGTCTGTTCCGCCGGTCCGCCGTGGAACAGCCGGGCGGCCAGCAGCGAAGCGGCCTCGTCCACGCTGCCCGGCTCCTCCAGGAGGTCGCAGGCGGGGCGCTCACCCAGCCGAGAGGCGAAGCCGTCGGCGAGCCGGTCGCGCCGGGAGAGCTCGGTGAGGGCGGAGACCACCCCCGCGTCCAGGCGCGACGGCCAGCGGCCCATCCGCCAGGCGGGCAGCGCGACCCGCGTCAACAGCCGGTCCCAGCCCGCGTAGGCGAGGCCGACCTGCTCCTGGGCGACGATCCGCGGACCGTAGTCCACGGCCTTGGCGCGCTCGGCGGCGGCCGCCGCGACCCCGCGCTCCATCTCGGCCGCGTGACCGCGGCAGGCCCGCAGCAGCAGCCGGGAGATCCAGCCGACACCGGACAGGGCAGCACGGGTCAGCGGAGCACGCCCTGGGCGCGACGCGACGGCCACGGCGGCGTCGAGACCGCGTATGAAGCGCCGGGCCGCGGCTATGTCGGGGTGCGCCGACGGACCCGTACCGGCGACGACCGGGGCGAGCACAGCCCGCAGTTCGGCGACGCGCATCCACCACATGAAGGGCGAGCCGATGACCAGCACGGGCGCCGCCGGGCTCGACGGGTCGCCCGCGTCGCGTGCCGCATGCGGCGCCGACTCGCCCCGACGGGTGCGCCCCTGGGCTGGATGGGCGCGGTCCTCCAGCCAGCTGTCGCAGTCCGGGGTGAGCGCTATCGCCGACGGGGCGGGCACCTCGAGACGGTCCGCGAGGTCCCGCACCAGGCGGTAGAGATCGGGGGCCGACTCCTCGGCGATCGGGACCGTGGGGCTGAGCGCGGGACGCGCCCGAGCGATCACCAGCGCCACCCCCGCCGCGGCGAGCAGCACCAGCAGCGCCCCGCCGGTCAGCAGCCAGAGCGCGAGTTCCAGGCCGCCCCCGCCGTCGATCCTCCCGGTGCCGACGGCTACGGCCAGCACGACCGCGACCGCCGCTGGCAGCAGCGCGAGCGCCAGCGCCCTGCCGCGGACGCGCAGCACGGCGAGCGCCCGAGAGCGCGCTGCCCGCGCTCCCGCCTCGCTGCCCAAACGGATTCCGGACACGACCCGACGTCACCCCCTCTGCCCTACGACGGCTCTGCTCACTCCCCCACTGTGACACCCACCACTGACATCGCAACGCCGGTGGGCCAAGTGCCGGAATGCTTGCGCCGCACCCTAGTTGGGGCCTCAGGGCACGTCAGTCGTATCGGGAAGCGCTCACTCGATGGAATGGCGTTGGGCAAAGGTGTAGACGCGTGGGGCCCGGATCAGGCGTCAGATCCGGGCCCCACGCGTCGTACCGGGCCGCCGCGCACAGAGCGCGGGAGTTTGACGACAGGGCCTAGCGGGCAGTGACCTCCGCAGCCGCCGCGGCGGCGATGTCGGTCCGGTGCTGCGAGCCGTCAAGGCGGACCCGCGCCACGGCCGCGTACGCCCGCTCGCGGGCCTGGGCCAGGTCCGGTCCGGTGGCCGTCACGGACAGCACCCGGCCGCCCGCGCTGACCACCGCGTCGCCGTCTCGCCTGGTCCCGGCGTGCAGCACATACGCGTCCGGCGCGTCCTGCGCGGCGACCTCGTCGAGGCCCTCGATCGGGTCACCGGTACGGGGGGTTCCGGGGTAGTTGTGCGAGGCGATCACCACGGTCACGGCCGCCTCGTCACGCCAGCGCAGCGGGGGCTCGCTGTCGAGCGTGCCCTGGGCCGCGTTCAGCAGGACGCTGGCGAGCGGGGTGCGCAGCCGGGCCAGTACGACCTGGGTCTCGGGGTCGCCGAAGCGCGCGTTGAACTCGATGACCCGTACACCGCGGCCGGTGATCGCCAGACCGGCGTACAGCAGCCCGGAGAAGGGCGTACCGCGGCGGCGCAGCTCGTCGACCGTGGGCTGCAGGACGGTCTCCAGCACCTCGTCGACCAGCTTGGGGTCCGCCCAGGGGAGCGGCGAGTAGGCGCCCATGCCGCCCGTGTTGGGGCCCTCGTCGCCGTCCAGGGCGCGCTTGAAGTCCTGCGCGGGGGTGAGCGGCAGTACGGTCTCGCCGTCGGTGATCGCGAAGAGGGAGACCTCGGGGCCGTCCAGGAACTCCTCGATGACGACGCGCTCGCAGGCCAGGGCGTGCGCCTTCGCGGCCCCGAGGTCGTCGGTCACCACCACGCCCTTGCCCGCGGCGAGACCGTCGTCCTTGACCACGTACGGGGGACCGAAGGCGTCCAGGGCGTCGGCCGCCTCCTCTGCCGTGGTGCAGACGTACGAGCGGGCGGTGGGGACGCCCGCGGCGGCCATCACGTCCTTGGCGAAGGCCTTGGACCCCTCCAGCCGCGCGGCTTCGCCGGACGGGCCGAAGCACGGGATGCCCGCGTCGCGCACGGCGTCGGCGACCCCGGCGACCAGGGGCGCCTCCGGGCCCACGACGACCAGGCCGACGCCGAGCCGCGTCGCGAGCGCGGCGACCGCCGCGCCGTCGAGGGCGTCGACCGCGTGCAGCTCCGCCACTTCGGCGATTCCGGCGTTGCCGGGCGCGCAGTGCAGGGCGGTGACGTCGGGGTCGAGGGACAGAGAGCGGCACAGGGCGTGTTCGCGGGCGCCGCCGCCGATGACGAGGACCTTCACGCGGTGCAGCCTAGCTGGCGCTGGACTGTGCGTTCATACGGGCCGGGGCGGAGCCGCTTGTCGCTTCGCCCCAAGCCCGCTCGCGCGTGCCCGCACGCGGCCACCCGTACGCGACCGCTCACGGCACGGGGCTGCTCACGGAACGGGGCTGCTCGCGGCACGGGGTGCTCACGGCACGCACCCGCTCTCGCGCGGCGCTCACTCGTTGGTGTACTCCTCAACCACCGTCGCGCCCAGTTCCCGGACGATGAGGTCATGCCCGGACAGCACGGACTCGTCCAGGTCCGGGTCGTCGTCCTCGGGGTTGTCGTCCTCGGGTGCGACGGGCGGTGGCTCGGGCACCCGGTACTGCGGCTCGGGCGCCGAAGCCGGGGCGGACGAGGACACGGGAGCCGGGTCCGGAGCGGGTGCGGGCGCGGGCGCGGGGGCCTGCGGTCGCGGAGCCGGGGCGGGGGCGGGGGCCGATGCGGCCGGGGCCGGACGCGGTGCGGCCGGAGCGCCGCCGAAGTTGGCCGCGGCGGGCGGCGGCGCGGATCCGCCCGAGGGGTCGATGATGGCCTCGACCCGCCACTGCACGTGGAACTGCTCGGCCAGCGCCTGGCGCAGGACGTCCTCGCTGCCGCTGCTCGCGAAGTTGTCGCGGGCGCCGGCGTTGATGAAGCCGAGTTGCAGGGTCTGCCCGTCGAAGCCCGCGACCTGGGCGTTCTGGCTGAGCAGAATCCAGGTGAACCGTCGGCGGTTCTTGACCGCCTCGAGGATGTTCGGCCAGAGGGTGCGCGGGTCGAGCCCGCCCGCGGGCGGGCCCGCCTGCGGCGGAGCCGCCGACGCCGCGGGGGCGGGCGGCGCGGGAGCGGCCTGAGGCCCGGCGGCGGGGGCTTGCGCCGCCCGCGGGGCGGGCCTGCCACCGCCCGCGGGTGTCGCGGTGGGCCAGCCACCGGGACGCGCGGCGTCCTGGGCGGGCGCGGGCGCGGCCTGACCGGGTCCGGCGAGCCCGGAGGGGTCGATCGGCGCGGGGCCCGCGCCGGGCGTCGCCGAAGTGGGCCAGCCACCGGGCCGACGCGCCCCGCCCTCCGGCTGCTCGGCGGCACCTCGCTGCCCCGCCCCGCCGCCGGGCCGGGACGCGGGCTGGGACGCGGGCGCACCGCCGCCCGCCGCGGGCGCGGCAGGCGGGGCCGACTGGGCAGGCTGCGCTTCCTCGTATACAGGTCCGGCGGACCCAGCGGCCCCAGCGGGCCCAGCGGGTCCGGCGGCCCCAGCGGGTCCGGCGGGCCCAGCGACTCCAGCCCCAGTCGCAGCCCCGGCCCCGGCCCCGGCCCCGGCGTCGGCACCGGGAGCGCCCCCCGTTCCCCGAACCGCCGCCCGAGCGGCGGCGGCCCCGCCCCCCGGCGCGACCGCGCCGCCAGCGTCCGGTACCGGCCCCGATCCCGGCCCCGGAGCATGGGCGTCAGGCCCAGGCACGTACCCCATAGCGGGCCCCGGCCCGCCCCCCGCGACGAAACTCACACCAGCGCCAGCGCCAGCACCAGCACCGGGCCCGCGCTCAAGCCGATCCAGCCGAGCCATCACGGACCGCTCGTCGTCATACGCCGCGGGCAGCAGCACCCGCGCGCAGATCAGCTCCAGCTGAAGTCGCGGCGAGGTCGCGCCGCGCATCTCCGTAAGCCCCTCGTTGACCAGGTCGGCCGCCCGGCTCAGCTCCGCGGCGCCGAAGACGCCCGCCTGCGCCTGCATCCGCTCCACGACATCGGCCGGGGCGTCGATCAGCCCCTTCTCCGCCGCGTCCGGCACGGCGGCCAGAATCACCAGGTCCCGCAGCCGCTCCAGCAGATCGGTCACGAACCGCCGAGGGTCGTGACCGCCCTCGACGACCCGGTCCACGATCTCGAACGCGGCGCCGCCGTCCCCCGAAGCGAACGCCTCCACCACCGAGTCCAGCAGCGACCCGTCGGTGTACCCCAGCAGCGCGGTGGCCATGGCGTACGTCACACCATCGGCGCCCGCGCTCGCCAGCAGCTGGTCCATCACGGACATCGAGTCCCGCACGGAGCCCGCCCCGGCCCGTACGACCAGCGGCAGCACGCCGTCCTCGACAGCCATGCTCTCCCGTCCGCAGACCTCGCCGAGGTAGTCCCGAAGGGTCCCCGGAGGCACCAGCCGGAACGGATAGTGGTGCGTACGCGACCGGATCGTCCCGATGACCTTCTCGGGCTCGGTGGTCGCGAAGATGAACTTGAGGTGCTCGGGCGGCTCCTCGACCACCTTCAGCAGGGCGTTGAACCCCGCCGACGTGACCATGTGCGCCTCGTCGATGATGTAGATCTTGTACCGGCTGGACGCGGGCCCGAAGAAAGCCTTCTCGCGCAGGTCACGCGCGTCGTCCACACCGCCGTGCGAAGCGGCGTCGATCTCGATGACGTCGATCGACCCCGGCCCGTTCCGCGCGAGGTCGCGGCAGGACTGGCACTCCCCGCAGGGGGCCGGAGTGGGACCTTGCTCACAGTTCAGGCAGCGGGCGAGGATGCGCGCGCTGGTCGTCTTGCCACAGCCGCGCGGCCCGCTGAACAGGTACGCGTGATTGACCCGGTTGTTGCGCAGGGCCTGCTGCAGCGGGTCGGTGACATGCTCCTGCCCGATGACCTCGGCGAAGGACTCCGGGCGATAACGGCGATACAGCGCAAGGGACGACACGCATACGAGGTTATCGGTGCCCACTGACAACCGTCCCCAGCCCAGGGAACGGTCCCCAGCCCAGGGAACGCAAGCGCCCCCCACGCACCCGCCAGAGCCAACCTACCCTTGCTGCCTTCCGGCCCTGGGGGAGTTCAGTCAGATAGCGCCACGTGAGGGGCTGCGCCCACCTTAGCTGATCCACCGGGGTGGGAACGAGTTCGCGAGCACTCCTCAACGTCTTGTATTGTTTGCGGCGGAGGATTCGCCTAGAGGCCTAGGGCGCACGCTTGGAAAGCGTGTTGGGGGCAACCCCTCACGAGTTCGAATCTCGTATCCTCCGCAGCTGGCTGACCAGCCAGAACGAAGGCCCCGACCGGGAAACCGGCCGGGGCCTTCGTCGTTGTCTCAGCCCTCGTTGTCCTGGTCTTTGTCCATAGGGCCTGTTTCCGGGGCTCCCCAGATCGCCCGCCCGATCTTCTGGGCGACCTCCTTCAGGAGCGCATCGGGCACGTGCAGGTACCTCGCCCGCATCCGCGCAGCGCCACCCGGCTCCCACCCCATGATCTGGTCGATCACCCGGTCTGGGACTCCCAGCAACATCAGGACTGTCCCGGCCGTGTGCCGCGCGTCGTGCAGCCGACCGTCCCGGACCTGAGCGTCTTCGAGCAGCTGCTTCCAGTCGTGGTAGTCGGTGTTCGGGCTGAGCGGCCCACCGAGCAGCTTGGTGAAGACGTACTCTGACTCGATCCAGAGGTTGCCGGCAGCTTGCCGCTCGCGCGCTTGTGCCTCTGCGTGCGCGCGGAGCATCAGGACCAGAGGGCCCGGCAGGGGCACCGCCCGGCGCCCGGCTCTCGACTTGGTGTTCTTGGTCTCGCGCCGAACCTGCACCTTCTGCGGGCAGTACCCCGCTTTCCGGCCACAGGGTGCCGCATCCCCGCACCCGTGCTCGTACTTCGGGCGCAGCCGGTTCCGGCGCAGCTTCAGATACTCGTTGTCCAGGTCGACGTCCGACCACCTGAGCCCGAGCGTCTCGCCCTGCCGCAGCCCGAGCGCGAGCGCGAGCATCCAGCGGGCGCTGTTCCGGCGCTTGTTGACTTCAAGGAGCAGCCGCTGGACCTCCTCCACCGAGTAAGGCTCGACCTCCGTCTCGTCCTCCTCGACCCGCGGCGGCTTGGCCAGCGCAGCCGCGTTCTTGGCCGTATGGCCGCGCCGCACCGCCTCGCCTAGCGCGGTGCGGATCGTCCGGTGGGCCTGGTGGGCAGTGGCCGCCTTGCTCCCGTTCTTCTGCATGCGGCGGTACAGGGCTTCCAGGTGCTCGGGCTCCAGGCGGTCGATGCGGTGCTTCCCGATCCCGGGTACGAGATGGACGCGCACCGCCACCTCGTACCCGGCGTACGTGTTCTCGCTGATGACCGGCTTGGCGATGTTCTCGACCCAGTGCAGGAGCCACTTCTCGACCGACCACGGCTTGCCGGGCTGGCGAGTCGCTCCCTCATCCCGCTGCTTCTCCAGCCGCCGCACCTCGTCAACAAGGTCCTTCCGGGTAGGGCGGGTGATGTGTCTGCGGTAGGGCTCGCCGTTGTCCTTGTAGCCCATGGGCACCCGCGCGTGCCAACGGCCGTCCTTGCCCAGGTAGATGGCCGATTCGCCGTTAGCCCGGCGGGTGCGCTTCTTCTTCTCTTCACTCATGCGGCGACGCTCCTCCGGGCTGAACCCACGACGCCGGCACACTGCCGCGCCCGCAGTTTGCGAGCGAAGTCGACCACAGCGTCAGCAGGCACGCGCCGCGCGCGGCCGAGCGTCACGGAGTCCAACTCCCCTGCAGCAAGCAGCTGGAAGCAGTACGTACGGCCGATACTGAGGCGCCTCGCTGCCTCTTCGACGGTGAGCAGGACCAACGTCGGGTCGTCCCCGACCTGGATTGCGGTACTCATCTGGGGATCTCTCCTCAGGCCATGGGGAGGGGGCTCGTCTGGCCCCCTCCCCTGAGAGCCGCTACCTCCGCTACTTCCGCTACCGGGCAGGTCAGGGCCCCTTTTGGTGGTAGCGGATTGGGTAGCGGTAGCGGATAGGACGGGGGTTTCAGCGGGTGCGGCGAACCGCAGCGGGGGGCGTGGGCGGGAGTGTTCTATCCGCTACCGCTACCTTTGCCGCTACCGGAAACAGCGCGCTGACCTGCGAGGTAGCGGCAGTAGCGGAGGTAGCGGACCCTGAGGGAGGGGGCGGGCAGTAGCGCGCCCACGCGTCCGCGAGGTCGGCCGCGTAGTAGCCCTTGAGGACCTCGCCGGTGGCCGGGGATTTGATGTTGCGGGAGGCGATCGGGGTGTTGTCCTCGGTCATGTACTCGCCCAGCATCCTGGCCAGGCCGCGCGAGGTGAGCGGCTTGCCGTTGTAGTCGGCCCACGGGGCGTCGTCCATGGCGTTGAGCCGGTCCAGGATGGCCACCGTCGGGAGGCGGTCGATCCCGCACATGACGCGGTCGCGCAGGTCGGTCAGGAGCCGGATGCCGAGCGAGCCCTTGTCATCGTGCTTGGCCGCGCTGACCAGCTCGATGCAGGCCGCGCGGGCGCGCGCGGGCCAATGCCCGCCGAGCGCATCGGCGATGGCGATGAGCGGTTCCCACACGTCGGCGGGGCGGTCGGTGACCTCCGGCGGCATGGCGGGGAAAGCCCCGGTGAGCTGCTCCTGAACCGTCTCGGCCCAGGCAGCGAGCCGGTCACGCAGGGCGTGGCCTTCGGCGATGTGGACGCGGGAGCGGAAGGGTTCCGCTACCTCGTTGGGCGCCCTGCGGCGCATGCGGATGATGACGGAGCGCGTCATGATCGTGTCGGGGAGGTTGCCGAGTCCGGCCATGGCCACGGCGCAGAAGGACGGGAATTCCTGTACCTGCTGGTTGGCGCCGTCGCCGACGCACCGGTACATACTGCGCCTGGGGGTGTGGCCCGCGTTGAGGAACGCGCGCAACTGCTCGTTCTCTCCGGCCTTGGGGCCGAAGACGGTGTCGATCTCGTCGTACAGGATCGTCGGCCGGCCGCCGTCGAGCCCGGACACGGAGCGGAACAGGGCGGCGGCGGAGGCGTCCACGGCCGCAAGCGGGCGCGGCACGAGGGTTTCCACGATCTCCAGTGCGCGGGACTTGCCGGAGCCGGGTTCGGGGCTGAGGAAGGCGAGGCGGGGTGTGGAGTCGAAGCAGTCGAGCAGGTGGGCGTGTGCGTCCCACAGGGCGACGGCGATGTAGGCGGCTTCGCGGGGGAAGACGTTGAAGCGGCGGTGGAACGCTTCGACCTCGTCGAGCAGCGCGGCGCCATCGATCGGCGCGGCGGGCGGGGTCGCGGTCATGCGGCGTTCCTCCTCTCTGGTGCGGGGGCGGTGCGGTGGGGGCAGGCGCCGCCTGCTCGGGCGCTGAGTTCGGCGACGGCGTGTTTGCCCCGAGCGCGTTCGTGGTGTCCGCAGGCGCACAGCCAGTCCGCGACCGGTGGGCGGGTACGGATGTGCAGGCCGGGCCGGATGCCGGTGACCCGAGCGGCAGCGCCGTCGGCGGGAAGGGCTGAAAGGACGCCCTGACGGGCGGCCCTTTCCGGGCCGCGTGACCGAGCCGGGATTCCGGTCAGTTCGGCGGGGTTCCGGTCAGCCGGGCCGGGCGGGCATTTGCGGGCGGCGCGGGAGGGGCGGTGGTTCATGCCGTCTCCCGGGCGCGGCAGGTGCGGGCGGAGTAGTCGAGCGCGTCGCGGATGGTGGCGCGGACTTCCGTCGCGGGGAGGCCGGCCGCTTCCCCGGCCGCCGCAAATGCCTCCTCGACCACGGCTTGGGTGATCTCGCCCCAGACGATGAACCTGCCGATCACGATCGTGCGCCGCAGCAGCAGGGCGTGCCGCTGGCCTTCGGGGGCGTTGCGGACGCGGGCGGTCTCGCATTCCAGGGCGACCGCCGCGCGGCGCGAGGTGCCGCCCGGAATCAGCAGCGGGGCGGGCGACGCAGCCCGTACGGCCGTCCTGTCGGGCTGCATGAGCAGGTGCCACAGCCAGATGGGCAGTTCGGCCGCCGGGCCGTCACAGGTGGCCTCGTAGATGCCGTGCGGGGTGGTGCTGCCCGCGGCGACGATGTTCCCGCCCCACGCCCGGGTGTCGATGAACGGCGCGAGCGTGCCCGCGGTGGAGGGCAGGCGCCAGGTGGGCGGGAGGCTGAAGTACAGGTGGTGGCCGCCGCTGGGGGTCCGCACCGTGTAGGTGGCGGGCCAGGGCACTGCGGCGCGCTCGCAGAGCGCAGCGAAGTTCTCCGCGCCGCCAGGCGCGTCCGAACATCCTTCTCCTGCCCGCGGCTTGGGGACATCGAGGTCGATGACCACGAGGTTCGAGGGGCCGGGGGCGATGCCGACGTTGTACGGGCCCGTGTCCCAGGTGCGGCGGATCCGCTCGGGGTCGGTGGTGGCCCGCTGCTCGAACTTGACGTGCCCGCCCGCGCAGGGCCCAGTGCAGGGGCACAGGGCCTGGCCGTGCAGGGCGGAGGCTTTCCCGCCAGGGCGCAGCGGGTGGACGTGCCAGCCGCGCGCGGCGGCGGCGAGCGCGGCATCACGCAGCGCGCTCTTCTGGGGTGGTGTCATGCTGGGAGTTCTCCTGTTTCGTGAAGGGACGGAGAGCTGGGGCGGCCGTGGTCTTTGGCGAGAGACGGCCGCCCCAGGCGCACCTAGAACGGCGCCTCAGTCGTGCCGGAAGAGCCGGTGGGCGTGACGGACCAGGGGTCCGCGCCGGATGCCGGCGCGGCCGGTCGCTTGGCCTCGATCGCGACGTTGGTGAACCGCAGCGAGGCGCCGATCTCGTCGACTTCCATCGCGAGCATCGAGCGGTTCTCGCCCTCGGGGGTCTGCCAGTTGTGCTGCCGGATCCGGCCGAACGCCACCACCCGCGAGCCCTTGGTGAGGGACTCCGCGATGTGCTCCGCGAGGTGGCGCCAGGCGGCGCAGCGGAAGAACGTCGACGTGCCGTCCTTCCACTGATTCGTCTCGCGGTCGAAGGTGCGCGGGGTCGCGGCGATCGTGAACTTCGCCAGCGCGGACCCGTTGTCGGTGAACTTCAGTTCCGGGTCGGCGGTCAAGTTGCCGATCACGGTGATCGGGGTCTCGCCAAACGACATGAGGACTACTCGCTTTCGGATGCGGTCGCGGTTTCGGGCAGGGCAAGGCAGCGCCCGCCGTACGTCGCGGTGACGTGGTGTGGTGAGGACAAGGGTCCGGAGAATCACCGGTTTGGGTAACCGGCGATCGTCGGCTATGTTGCGCCCCGCCTGCGGCCCGGACAGGGGACCCAAAGCGCAGCAAGTTGGGACCGAAGGGGAGCTTCCGCGAGCGGAGCAAGCTGGTGCGGAAGTCGTACTTCCGCACCCCGGCCGAGGGCGGCCGGGGTCAGAACGGCGGTTCGTTGGTGGCCCAGGGGTCGGGGGCCGGGTGGGTGCGGTGGAGCCTGCGGGGGCGGCGCGGCAGGGGGAGTAGGAGCCAGCGGCGGTTTTCGTTCCAGCATGAGCAGGGCCACCAGTCGGTGCCCGCGTATTCGCCGGTCTCGTAGTCGCCGTAGTCCTGCTCGAATCCGCCCACGCCCTCGCAGGCTGCGCAGTCGGGGCGGGGTGTGTCGGTGAGGATCAGGGCCGGGCGGGGCCAGGTGGCCCGCTGGATGCGGAGCCGGGGCAGGCGTGCCATCAGGCGTTCTCCTCGCTCTCGTCGACGAGGCCGCTGTAGCCGAGCGGGCTGACGGCGTTGTGCGTGTGGTCGAGGAAGTCGGTGAGGGTGCGTGCGACGATCGCGGCGGACGCGAGTGCGGAGCGGGCCTGCGCGGCGTGGTCTTCGACATCGCCGAAGTCGGCGGTCAGGTGGCCACTGTTCTCCAGTGCGGTGAGCGCGTGCCTGATCTGGTCGAAGCTCTGGGGCAGAGCGCGTACGAGCATCTTCAGCGAGGCGACAGCGTGATAGGTCTGGCCCGGGTAACTGAGGCCAGTGCCCGGCTTGGGGCTCAGCGTGGCGTGGTTGAACTTGCGGATCTCCTCGGCAGCAGCGGCCGGGTACTTCTCCGGATTCTTGCGGGTCATGATCAGTGCTCCTGTGAGGTGTCGACGGTGTGGTCGGCGGTCGGCCAGGTGTGGAGGTGGTAGAGGTCGAGGACCTCGATGAGGAGTTCGTCGATCTGCCCGCTGAGGTCGTCGGGGTCGGAGACCAGGACGCGGGGCGGGCAGGTGAGGCGGGCGTGGATGTGGAGCCGGTGGGCGGGGGCGTCGTCGATGTCGGTGTCGGGGCGCAGGGTCCAGGTCTGTCCGGCGGCGGCGAGGAGCAGCGGGTCGCCGCTGCTGGCCCGTTCGCAGGCGAGGCGGAGTGCGGTGGGTGCGGGCAGGTGGTCGAGGCGGGCCAGTTCGGCCGCCTGGTCGGTGATGAACGCGGCGGCCTGTTCGGGGCCGAGGAGCAGATCGAGGCGCGGGGGCAGGGTGCTCATGCGGGGCTCCTGTCAGGTGTGGAAGTGGTTGTGCTTGATGACGGCCTTGCGGATGTTGACCGTGGTCCGGCCGCGGGTGGCGGTCAGGAGCTGCAGGGCGATGTAGCCGCCGAAGAGCACGGCGGCCAGGACGATGAGCTGGGTGATCAGGGCGGTGAGGGCGGTGATGAACGCGGAGAGCATGAGCAGCCCGCCGCACACCGCCGCGAAGCCGAAGCCCCCGAGGGCGACGTTCACCGCCGTGCGCGAGAGGTACGGCTTGGCCGCGTTCGGGTCGGGCTTGGCGGGCTCGATGGCGTAGCCGGTGACCACGCGCCCGTCGGGGAGGATCACGCTTGCCACGGCCGGAACCTGGCCGGGCTGTACCGGTACGAGCGGCGCCGGAACCGGTATGGGGGTGGGGTGGTGGACTTCGGCCGGCCGCAGTGTGCGGTACGGCAGGGGCTCGGTCATGGCGGGCTCCTAGAAGTCGAGTTGCTGGACGGCGCCGACGACGGCGCGGGCGAAGTTGTTGATGGGGTCGGCGGCGCCGGTGGAGGCGAGGAAGAACCCGAACAGCACGGCCACGGACGCGGCGATCGGGCCGACGTCGCGGTTACGTATGAGGCCGAAGAGGATCAGGCCGAAGAGCAGAGCGAGGGACACGGTGACAGCCATGGGGCAGCTCCAGGAGGGCAGAAGCGGAATGAGGGAGGTGGAGGGTTCAGGGAGGCAGAGGTACCCCCTCTTGTGAGGCGCCTGGAGGGGTTTCGGGGGTGCTGACCTGCGGGCCTCCCTGACTCCCTGAGTGATCATTGATACTGGTCAGGGCCAGGGAGGCGGGTCAGGGAGGCGTTCAGGGAGTTCTCCCTGCCTCCCTGACCCACACGGGGTGCGGCTCCCTCTACTCCGAACCGGAAGCGGAACCGTCCTCGGGGCGGTTGGCGAGGGCGCGGGTGAGCCGGTCGCGTGCGATGACCATCACGCCGTCGGACTTGTACGGCTCGGCGCCGGTCCCCTCCAGGACGCGCTTGAGGTCGATGAACGACCACTTGCCGTACGCGTCGTTGTCGAGCATCGCGAGCCGCTTGAGCACATCCTGCGTCCGCGCCCTCGGGCGCTCCCCGAGCACGCCGGCGATGTCGGCGAGCGGGTCACGCTGCTCGCCGCGGTCGATGACGGTCAGGGTGGTGACGCCGTCGCGCATCGCCTTGGCCCGGTCGGTGAGGGCCTCGGCCGCGTCGTCGTCGATGTAGTGCGTGCGCACCGTGATCGATGACTGCCCAGCCGGGATGGCGATGCCGTCCGAGGCGACCACCAGCGTGCCCCGGTCCAGACCGGGCCGGAGCAGGTTGGGGGCGGCGCCGCCGTCAACGGCCTTGTCCCCCAGCGCCATGCGGGCCTGCGACTCGGTGCCCAGGGCGAGGGAGGCGCGGGTGTGGGCGCCCTCGCGGACGAGCTTGGGCAGGTTCTCGTTGGTCGGGTCCTGCGTGCCCTGCCACATCAGCACGTTCACCGCACGGCCCTGGTTGTGGATCTTGCGGACGGCCATGAAGTACCGGGAGTTGGCCTTCGAGCCGCCATAGGGCCGCTTGTCCTCGTCCCTGGCCGGGCACATGAACGCCACCTGCGCCTCATCCACGAGCACGATCAGCGGGGGGAACGTAGTGCCGGGCGGGGCCTGGATACGGCGGTTCATCTCGGTGACCGCACCCTCGACCATCTCCGTGACCTGGATGACGTGTTCGTCGGTCGGGCCCTGGATGAGGGTCGAGGCGAGGCCGTCGAACATGGCCCAGTCGCCGACGCCCTTCAGGTCGCCCATCAGGAACTCGACCGACTTGTCCAGCGCCAGCCACAGGGCGAGCGAGCGCAGCGCCACCGTCTTGCCCTGATTCGACAGACCCGTGACGAGGAGGTGGCGCTGATACAGCGACAACGCCGCCGCGTCCCCGCGCAGGTCCTGACCCCACGGGGCCTTCCCCTTCGCGTAGTCGGCGGTCATCGAATCGTCGGTGACCAGCGGAGACGGGCCGATCGGCTCATCCAACGCGCCGGAGTCGGCGACCCACAACCGCACGGTGCGGGCAGCGGTCGGGATGGTGATGAACACCTCGTGTTCGTGCCGGGTCAGGTTCTCCGCGAGCTTGCGCCGGCGCTGCTGCACCTCAACCGTCGACACCCCCGACGGCAACGTGACATCGACTTCGACGCCGCATCCGGCGATCCGGATCGGACCCAGCATCCCGGCCCCGGCGTCGCCCATGTCCTTGATGGCGTTGCGCAGAGCAGGAACACCCAGGTCCCGCAGCGCCTTCACCACGATCGAGGGGGTGATGGGCTCGCCCTCGCCGGTCTGCGCCGACTCCGGCAAAGCCCAGTACGGCGCCGCCTGCGCCCGCCGCCCGACCTCCCACAACGCGAACAGCCCGAGCAGCGGGGAGATGCTGACCAGCGGGCCCCAGACGACGGAGACGATGGTGATGAGCAGCGCGAGGAACTCGACCACCGCCATCAGCGGGGTCAGGATCATGGAGCCGTCGTGGTTCGCGGCCGCGAGGACGACCCCGAGGCCGATCAGCCCTCCGATTCCGATGCCCACGCCCGCCACGGCGGAGCGGGCCATGTCGACGGGGGCTTCGAGCAGGTCCATGCGCCGCTTGTGCCGGGCCGCGCGGAACGCCTGGCCGCGCTCCTCCCACTCGGCCGCCACGTCGTGGTTCCCGGCCGCCTCGGCGGCGCGGAGCATGCGTTCGTAGCGGGCGGCGGTACGGCCGTCCCACGCCCGGCGGCCCACGATCCTGCCGCCGTTGAACACATACATGCCATGCCGCACCGCAAGCCGCCCCGCGGTCCGGGTGCGCTCATCAGCAGCGATACGCCGTATGGCGCGCCCCGACCGCACCCACAGCGGCACGGGCCTGGCGGGTGCGTCCGTGACGACGCTGAGCGGGGTGGTCGGGGCTTCGGGGTCGGTGGTGGTGGGGTTGTTTTTGTGCAGGTGAACGACGGTTTCGCTCATGTCGCAGCTCTCCTGAACCGCCCACAGGGCGGGGTCGAAACGCCCGGTGGCCGCACCCCCGATACGGGGATGCGGCCACCAGGGCGAGCGATGTATGAGGGGGTCGGGCGGTGTCACCACCAGGACTTGCGCGGCTTGGTGCGGGCCTCGCTGCGCATCCGGCGCCGCTCGGCTTCAAGTTCGCCGATCTCTTGCTCGATCCGGTCGGCCGCGTGCTCCCACAGCCGGTCGATCCGCCGGTCCGCCCGCCGCGTGGACCGGCCGCGTACGACCTGGCTCCCGCCGCGCGCACAGGCGGCGAGGATCCGCCGCTGCTCGCGTGAGGTGAGCGCACCCAGGTCCTGCCTGCGCACCCCTTCGAGCTGCTCGCGGGCCTTGTCGATCTGCTTCTCGATCCGGCGGGTGTTCGCCCTGGACATGGTTCAAGCCCTCCTCGGGAGTTCGTAGGCCGACGCATCGGCATCGTTCGCGCACAGCAGGCACATGCCGAGCGACGTCGGCAGGCAGTAGCCATAAGTGATCTCGCAGACCGGACACGTGCGGCGGGCGAGCATCGCCAGCGCGAGCGCACCCCACTTCCGCGAGGTCATCGGCCGCACCGGCTTCGCCAGATCGATCCGGTACAGATACGCGACCGCACACCCCGCCTTCCGACGCTTGGAGCGACGCATGAGCTGGGCTGCTACCGGCTGACCGCCCGGCCGCAGCCCCATGGCGCGGAGCTGCCGGCGGGTGGCATAGCCGTCCGGCGCGAACCGCCACGGAAACGTCGGTATCCCGTAGCGGCGCCCGGTCGGGTCGAAGCACTTGCCGTAGGCGGCGCTCATGACGCGGCCTTGGCCCGCTCAGCGCGCAGCGCCTCGCGCAGCATCCGGGCGTTCTTCGGCGACGTGTGCACCGCCCGGCGGATGCCCTCGGCGGTCAGCTTCCCGGTCGGCCACGTGGCCGTTGCCGTACGCGCTTCATCGAGCAACTGCGCCGCGGTCCGCTTCGGTCGCGGCGACCGGGCCACATCCGGGACCCGGCCTGTCGCCCGACGCGGCCGAGTCGATTCCGCCGCTACCGTCTTCCTCACCGGAGCGATCGGGGCGGTGGCGGTCGACTCGATCGCGGGCGGGGGCTTGAGCGGCAGAGCCGACTTCAGGAACCCGACCGCCACCGGACGCGGCAAAACGCCCACGTTCGCGGTGATCGGCTCGGGGGTCGATTCCGGCAGGTCAACCATAGACCGATACATGATGGTGTCGGTGGATTCCTCCGCATTCTGCGGCGGGGCTGGGGTCGGGTCGGCATCGAGGTGGAACATGGCCGCGAGCGCGGCGTCCGCGCCGTGTGTGACCCGCTGGCGCTGCACATCGAGCAGCCTCGATCCGAGCGCCACATCCCCCGATCCGACCTTGCGTGCCAGCCGCCACGACGTCCGGTCCGACCGCTGCCGGACCTTCTTGTCGGGGTGGTTGGTGGCGCGGGCCCGGTGATACGCGAGCCGCTGCACGACCTCGATCGCGCGCCGCTCACCCTCCGCGTCCCGACCCTCGGTGTGCACCGTGATCCGCCGCGCGAGGAACGCCATCCCCTCGGCCGATACGCACATGCCCATCGGCGTGATGCCGTAGATGACCGCCGTACCCACATCCTCGGCCGCCATCACGGCCATCGCGGACGCAGCCGCCGGCAGCGCCCACAGACCCAGGCGGATGATGCGCGGCGAGGACTGCCCGAGCATCGTCAGCCCGAGCTGCACCAGCGCCAGCACCGCCGTGGCACCCTCGCCCGCGGCGACCGCACCGAGCGCGGTCCCGTTGCCGTAGGCGCCACTGATGTTGGAATAGGTACCGATCCCACCGAACACACCGGTCGCGAACATCGGCACAAACGCCAGGCCCAGAACCGTGACCTGCACCTTCGTCAGCCGGTTACGCCGCGTGGCACTCATGCCGCCTCCCGCGTCGAACCCGTGGCCCTCAGACGGCGGTCCGCCGCCGCGTTCGCGTACCGGCAGGCATCACACGCCCGCTCACCATTACGGCGGTGACGCGAGTAACCGCGCCGCGTACCGCACTCGACCGGGCCCAACGCCCGCTGCCGCTTGACCGGCGCCTTCACCACCGGCACCGGCACCGGCTCAGCGGTCTCTTCGGCCGCGCGGCGCTCACGGATCAGCGGCAGACGCTGACGGTAGCTGAGCCCGCCGAAGATCCCGAACCGCTCACCCGTCTCCACCGCATACGCCAGACACGCCTCACGCACCGGACACTCCGCACAGATCGCACGCGCCTCACCCGCCCCGTGCTGATTGCCGTGCTCCGGGAAGAACAGCTCCGGGTCGATCCCGTCACACCGCGCGCCCGCGAGCTGCGGAACCCCGGCCAGCGCGGAGGTGATGCGGTCTGCGAACCCACCGCCGTCGTGCGGGCTCTTCGCTGCGCCGATCACGCCGCCACCCCCGCCCGGTGCGCCCGCGTACGGGTACGGGTGGTGGCTGGCCGCGCCAGGGCGACCACGTTCACGAGCTGCTCGGTCCGGGACTCGATGGCCTCGGCCGCGACGCGCAGCGCCTCAGTGGGCATGTCGAGGTTCTCGGCGAGGATGTCGCGGGCCGCGGCGAGGCGGGCCGCGCGCTCCTGCTCGTTCTCGCCCTTCACTCCGAGCCACAGCTCAAGCGGGGTGCCCAGGGCCAGTTCAAGGAAATCGGTGTCGCTCACGGCCTGATGGCCGCCGATGGATGCATGCATGGGACTGCTCCTGACGTGAAGGGACGGAGAGGCCCGGGGCGGTCGCGGCTTTTGGCGAGAGGCGACCGCCCCGGTGGTCGGGAGAGGAGAGGGTCAGACACGGAACCGGCGAGGCCGGTTGAAGAGGTTGATCAGCCCTCCGGCGACCGTGGTCACCGAGGTGAAGGCGACGAACACCGTCACGGAGGCGTTGGCCCCGAGGTTGTGCACGTAGAGGCCATTCACGACCGCGGCACCGAAGCCGAGCGCGAAGAACAGCAGGGTCAGCAGCGAGCGGCCCCCGGTCATCGGGCGGAAGGTGCGGGCGACGATCTCAATCTCGGACGGCCGAACCGTGCGCAGCGTCTGGCCGTTCATCTGGACGTCGACGACGCTCCCGGCGGCGCGGTGCGCGGCAACGCCGGCCACCGTGCCGAGCTCCTTGTCGGAGCGGATGCGAACGACGTCACCAATGGCGATCTGCATGGTGTTCCCCCCTGGCTGAAGTGGAGTTCGGGCCCATCCCGGCTCCCCTCGACCCCGCCCGTACGGCATCAGGCCGGACGGGCGGAGGAGGCAACCGGCGCGGACATCGAGACCGCGCAAGGGCTGGGCGCGGCCGCAAGCCGCGCAGTCCGCCTTTTCGACTCGGGGAGACGGGGCCCACCTATTGAGTTCTCAAGGAGCGAGCGCTCCCGGCGGGCGCGGTAACCCTCCGAAGAGGGCTCCCGTTCCTCGGGGAACAGGACCCGACGGCGCATACATGCAGGTCAAACCGATCTGAAGCGGCCAGGAACCCGACCACCTCGCCACTCATGCACTCATGTGCAGGAGTGACATGCATGAGAGTGCCCAACTCCTGTACATGAGTCAACCCGCCGTGCGGACTCCACGGCGGGTCGAGGGCTCAGGAAGAGGGGTTTTCAGTCACCTGCAGGGATGCGGTACTCCAGAACGAACTGGTCAGCGGCCATGAAGGTGTCGCAGACCTCTACGATTCGGCCAGCTTCAGATTCCGCGTTCCGCGTCAGGTGGATGATGGGCGAGCCCGGACTCAGACTGAGCGTGGCGATCTCCTGCTTGGTCGCCAGCCGGACGCGCACCGTCTCCGACAGCTCTTTCAGGGTGTGCCCGTGCTCCTCAAGCCGGGCATAGATGCCGCCTCCGCCGGGGTTCTCCTCGAACAGCTCCGGGATGTCCTTGGCGACGTCCCAAGGCAGGTAGGAGGTGGCCTCCTCGGTGGGGATGCCGTCGCTGAAGTAGAGACGGCGGCGCGCCAAAACCTTCATGCCGGCCGGGACTGACAGCCGCTCAGCGATCTCGTCCGGCGCCTCGGTCGGTCCCACGTACAGCACGCTGACGCTTGGCGTGCTGCCTGCCTGCTCAGCTTCTGCAAGGTACGCCGCCTTGCCTGCCGTGCGGTGAGACCTGCGGAAACGGTCCGAGGACTTACGACGCACAGCGGGACGCCGCTTTACGTACGAGCCCTTGCCGTGCCGCGTCTCGATGAGCCCGGTGGTTCGCACCTCAGCGATCGCCTTGCGGACCGTCCCGCCTGACGTCTTGTACCGCGCCACAAGGTCGGCCTCGCTGGGAACCTGCGCGCCGGGCGGGAGGATCTGTTCCTTGATCTGCTTGATCAGGTCGTCTGCGATCAGCAGGTACTTCGGCTTTCCCGAGTCTCTGGAAGACGTGGGCATGTCCTACTGTGCCTCCTAGGCTCCTGTACATAAGCAACGCTACCCGGAGGGCGCGCTGTGTCGCTTCACTCGGTTTCAGTCGCGGGCGTAGTCGTGCGCGAGGACGGCCGCGTCCTGGCGATCCGTCGCGCGGACAACGGCACGTGGGAACCACCAGGCGGCGTGCTCGAACTGGATGAGCGCCCCGAGGACGGGGCCGTTCGGGAGGTGCTCGAAGAGACCGGGATCAAGGTCTCCGTCGAGCGGCTGACCGGGGTCTACAAGAACATGAGCCGGGGCATCGTGGCTCTCGTCTTCTTCTGCCGGCCGGTTGCCGGTGTGGAGCGGCTGTCGAGCGAGTCGATCGCGGTGGAGTGGCTGACCCCCGAGGAAGCCGAGCGGTCGATGGGCGAGGTGTACGCGGTCCGCGTTGCCGACGCTCTGGATGCTTCGGCTGCCCCGCACGTCCGCTCTCACGACGGCCGCCACCTGCTCGAATCTGCCTGAGAAAACATCTCAGGCAGTCGCCTCGAAAGAACTCGCCGGTAATTCACGCGCCTCTATGATCGGATAGCGCGCGACCAAAAGCATTCGCAGTGGGGGGCCATGACGCAGCCAGAAGCCGCAGCCGAAAGGGCGATTGAGGAACTCCTCGGCCACGACAGGAAGATCCTCGGCCTTCGGCAAGAGATACGCGAAGCCCGCCTCAAGCGGCTCCTACTGGTCTCGACCTACTCCTCGACCCCCGCGCTGCTATTGCTCCTATTTGTCGGGAACATAGCTACATGGGGTCGCGTCGACCTGGCCCGAGTCAATCTAGCCTGCATCCCACTCCTCATCGCCCTTTTGATCCTGTGCGCGGTCGTCCGCGTCCAAAGCACTAAGCTTGTCGGCTACAACAAGGTCCTCTTGAATGAATGGGAGTCGGGGTACGCGGCGGGGAGGAAAATCGACCTTGAGCTTGCGATCGAGCGAAGGCGACTCTCCGCAGCATCTACCGAACTGCCAACAGAGACCCGCCGTCACATCTACCGAGAGTCCGTGCCAGGAGCCATCGAGCAGTACCGCTCCGACGGACTTCGCTACAGGCGGGTTCACAACCTCTTCCAAAGCGTCATCATCATCGGTTCCCTGGCAACGTCGACAGCAGCGAGCCTCGCGGAAACCCCACCGCCCTACAAGTGGATCACCGTTGGCACCAGCTTCTCGGTTGGTCTTGCAGCAGGCTTCACCGGCTACTTCAAGTTCCGCGAGCGCAGCTTCTACCTCCAGCAGACGGCCGACACCATCGAGGAGGAGTACGACGCCGTGAACCTGAAGGTTGGCCGCTACAAGTCCAGCACAGACGACGAAGCCGCCCTTCTGGAGTTCACCGAGCGGGTTGAGACCCTCAAGAACGACCAGCGCAAGCGACAGCAGCAACTCGACCAGCCAACGGAGACGCCCGAGGGCTGACGCTGTTGTCCTGATCGTTGTCCAGTTCGCAGACGGACGTCATGGTCCACTGTCGTACGTGCACCCCCGCTGACCTGCCACGCGAACGGCTGTGAACGCCCCCAGACGATCACTCGCACAGTTGGAAAGCGTGTTGGGGGCAACCCCTCACGAGTTCGAATCTCGTATCCTCCGCACCCGCCCACCAGGGCAAACGAAGGGTCCGACCGCTCAGCGGCCGGACCCTTCGTCGTTGCGTGGTCTCAGTTTTGGTCTCAGTTGGCACGACCGGACGGTCATGAACCTGCGCGACCGCGCCTGTGGTGCGGGCGAGGCCGAGGTGATCAGCCGGCGGCTGCTCTGCTGCGTCACGTGCCCTGTTGCCGGAGGCACACGGGAGGCTGGACTCCGCTGATCATGGAGGAGAGCTTCGAGAGCCGCCGTGGAGCCACGAATCCGAGTAGTTGCGAGAAGTCCTCTGGCGGTCGTGCCCACCGATAGCCTTGAGGTGAGGGCTCGTGCAGTGAGCCATGACGAGAGGAACCCATGGCTGCAGCTGCCCCCGACGAGGTCGAGTACGGCGAGGTCTTCACCCGTCGATGGGTTGTCGAGACGATTCTTGACCTGGTCGGCTATACGGCAAACAAGGACCTCACCCAGATGAAGCTCGTTGAGCCGTCAATCGGGTCCGGAGCGTTTTTCGTCCCCGTACTGGAGCGACTGCTCGAGTCTGCAAAGGTCCACGGCACGGAGCTGTCGGCGCTGGCTGACTGTCTGTACGGCCTCGATCTCCAGCAAGAGCATGTCGCGACCTGCCGGAAGAAGTCGGCGGACATGCTCCAAGCCGCTGGGGCAAGTCCCACAGAGGCCCGAGCACTGTCTGCAGGCTGGCTGCGTCACGGCGACTTCCTTCTCGACGTGGTACCGGCGGACGTCGACTTCGTCATCGGCAACCCGCCGTACATCCGCACCGAGGATCTCGATGATGAGACCGAGGCTGCCTACCGCAAGACATGGCGGACGATGCGTGGACGGGCGGACATCTACGTCGGCTTCTACGAGCGTTCGCTGTCCATGCTCGCAAGCGGCGGGAAGGTCGGGTTCATCTGCGCGGACCGTTGGATGCGGAACGCCTACGGGAAGCACCTGCGGGGTCTCGTGACCTCACGCTACGCGGTCGAGTCCGTGTGGCAGATGCACGACGTGGACGCGTTTGAAGCAGAGGTCTCGGCCTATCCGGCGATCACGGTGCTGGCCAACTCCGAGCAGGGCAGCGCCACGTTCATCGACACCGCTGCCGGGTTCGGAGCGGCCTCCGCGAGCGAGGCCCTGACGTTCGCGCAGGGCACGGTGGAGGAGGCTTCGGGCCAGGGATGGGAGGGCGCTCGCCTGCCCAAATGGTTCGAGACCGACGACTTCTGGCCCGCGGGATCCCCTCACACCATCAAGCTGCTGGAGCATCTGCAGGAGAATTTCCCGACGCTGGAAGCCGACGGCACGACGAAGATCAGCATTGGGGTCGCGACCGGATCCGACAGGGCCTACATCATCAGCCCAGACGCCGGCATCGACGTCGAGCAAGATCGGCTGACGCCCATCGTCATGGCCGACGACATCCGCGCAGGTCGTCTCACGACGCCTTCGAAGATGCTGCTGAACCCGTGGGACGACGAGGGCAGGCTCGTGGATCTCGCGGACTACCCGAAGTTCGCGGCCGCGCTCGCGTCGCACCCGAACGTCAAGAAGCGCTTCGTCGCGAGGAAGAACCCGAGCACCTGGCACCGCACCATCGACAAGGTCTACCCGGGCCTCGCCGAACGGCCGAAGCTGCTTCTTCAGGACATGAAAGCCCAGATCACGCCGGTACTGGAGCCTGGCGGCTACTACCCGCACCACAACCTGTACTACATCGTCTCGTCGTCATGGGACATGGAAGTGCTCGGCGGGCTGCTCCTGTCTCGGATCGCAGAGGCTTTCGTGAGCGCCTATGGCGTGAAGATGCGTGGCGGCACGCTGCGATTCCAGGCGCAGTACCTGCGGAAGATCGCGGTTCCGCGCCCCGAAACGATCCCTGACGACATCGCCTCCAGGCTCCGTGACGCATTCCGCGCCGGTGACAGGGTGGCTGCGACGCGTGCGGCCGAAGAAGCGTACGGGCTACCTGCCGGCAGCATCTGAATATCCGAATAAAAGAAGAGGATCAATGAGCGACCTGACACCTGTCGAGACCTGGCGCGCCGCTGTTCTCGGCTATTGGAAGGGCCTGGACCTGCAGGCCGCGAGGCAGGGGCAGGCGACCGGGGTCAAGGACACCGGCAACCGTACAGCCGTCACGGGTGGCAAGCAGATGGACGCGATGCAGGAGGTCGTGGCGAAACTATGGCGCGCCGACCCGGAGATCACCCTTGAGGTGCGCACGACCGGTCACAACAATCTCCCGGCGTACTTTCGACCAGCGAAGAACTGGGATCTCCTGGTGCTCTACCGCGGCTCCCTGATCGCGGCGATAGAGTTCAAGTCCCAGCGAGGCCCCTCGTTCAGCAACAATTTCAACAACCGGACGGAGGAAGCCCTGGGGCTCGCGGCCGACTCCCAGATGGCCGCGGAGCGCGGCCTGTTCGGCCGCTTGAAGCCCTGGTTTGGTTTCATCATGCTCGTGGAACGCGCGCCGAAATCGTTGAGCAAGGTCGCGCTGCCCAAGAACATGCCGTTCCCGGCGGACCCGATCTTCGAGGGAGCTTCGTACATAGGCCGGTACAAGATCTTCTTCGAACGCATGGTCAAGGAGGGCAACTACGACGCTGTCGCTCTCCTCACCGCCGAGGCGGACAGCGAACACTTCGTCGAGCCGTCGGTGAGCTTGTCATTGGCCAACCTCGAGGCGGAGATCCGTGCGCGCATCGTGTACATCAAGACGCTGCCTGACGATGTGTTCGACGAATTGACGCTCTAGCTAGCAGAGCGCCTGGTCGGACAGACTCCTAACCTCATACTTGCCGGCGTTCCCGGCAGGCCGTGATCCTGATCGCGGCCAAACCATCACCTTCCCCTCCCGCGATGCCGCCCTAGCCTCGATCTTTCGTGACGGTCCGTCGGTTTCTTCGGCGGGCCGTTTCGGTTGTTCGGGTCGGTGGCGGGCGCG